>JASBTH010000020.1 GCA_030148525.1 Saprospiraceae bacterium
CCTTTTTTCCGGGTATAATTGATGCGCCATTGCAGCGTCCAGGTTTCGCCGGCATCGTGCGATATTTCCCAGTCCCAGGTCATGGCCTCCTCTGTGATATTGTAAAAGACCATCCGCTGGGTGACCTTTCGACCATCCGCAAGCTCAGTAACCCCTGTCTGGAAAAAACGCCGATCGCCCTCTTTACGACCAGTAAAATCGTAGTAACCACCCTGATTATCGGCCCATGCCTGCTTCCAGCGTTTGTACCTGGGTTGATACACCGAGAGGCTGGTTCCCTTAAAGCCTTTGCTGGCCCCTTCCAGTATCCGAAACTGCTCCTGCAGCACCCGGCCGTCCAGGGTTTTGGTGATAGTGTTGGTTCCTCGTCCTGTTTGGCCACCCGGTTCGTCCCAGGTGGCGTCCCAGGTGCCTACCCAAAAATCGAAATGGGTTTCGGGAGCGATGGTGTCAGGGGTGTGTGCGTTCAGATGAACTGAAAAGGCCAACAAAAAGGCTGATAAGCGAATGCAAGAAATCATGTCGGGTGATTTTTCCAGCAGTATATCACCAGTTCTGTTTTATGGTGTAAATCTTTATAAAGGTTTACACATCGGGCAGATCCCGTGGGCATGGTAACCGGATTGCCTGTATTTTACCGGAACCACATTTTCTGCGAACGTATACCACTGTTATGAACGAGATGGATGTTATTGAGCCGGGTTTTTCTCCGTGGACGGTACTCTTGTCGGTGATCGCGCTGGTCGGACTGGTATTGATGGTTTTATTCGCCAGGGGAACCTCCCGTCTGGCCAGAGGGGAGCGATGGCTGGCCCTGCTCATGGGAGCTACGTCGGTCACGATGTGCTCCTATGTGTTATATTGGACCCACTACAATACGCAGTTTCCCTACCTGAATAATATCTGGCCCTTTTTGACTTTTCTGGTCGGCCCTTCCCTGTACTTTTATGTACGGGCCGTTTTTAAGGTCGAATCATCCCGCCGCGATTATTTGTTGCACTTCAGTCTGCCCGTTTTGGTCGGATTGTGCTCCCTGCCGGTATTGCTGAATAATGTGGGGGTTGACCTGGAGGCATCGCGGAACTGGTACATTATCGGTACCAATAAGGAGATGCTTATCGCCCACCTGGTGACCTACACCTTCCTGGTTCATCGCATAGTGCAAAACGATTGGCAGGTCGACGACAACCTGAAAGCCTGGTCCCGGATAATCGTAAAAGGGCTGGTCGCCTACACGATTGGGTTTTTGTCTTATTTCATGCTCGTAAACGCTACCTTTTTTAGCGTGGAGTGGGATTATGCCATTAGCCTGGTAATGTCGGCCGGTATCCTGACGATCGCCTATATGGGATTTTGGCAAAAGCCGGTCTTTGCCGGTAAACCAGTGCAAGATCTGCTGCCCGGGCAAAAGTACGCTACTTCCATGCTCACCGAAGGTGCCAAGTCGGCCATTCAAAAGAAGATGGTCTATTTCCTGGAAGAAGAGAAGGTGTTTAAAGAAAATGAACTGCGTCTCGACGATCTGGCTGCCTACCTGGATGTGAACCGGCATCAGCTAAGTCAGGTAATCAACGAGCACTACCAGGTCAATTTTTTTGAACTTATCAACGGTTATCGGGTGCGTTACGTACAGGAGCTTCTGCGGCATCCCGAGTACGAACACTACACCATCCAGCAGCTGGCCTTTGAATCTGGTTTCAATAACAAAGCCTCTTTCAACCGCTATTTTAAAAAGGAGACAGGGTTTACACCTTCCGCCTACCGGCTTCGGGAAAAGCAGAAGCGTGTAAAAGGATAAGGTGCCTTCCGGCAAAAAAGCATATTTTCCGTTCATCAAACGAATAGTTAAATCATGATGAACAAACCATTTCTATGGGCGATACTGTTTCTGGTCGCCCTGACTGCCTGCCAACCAACCGGTGCAGACGAGGAAGTAGCCGATACCATCCTGCAAAACGGCAATATCTATACCGCTAATGATGAGCAGCCTACGGCTCAGGCGATTGCCATAAAGGGCGATAAGATCCTGGCGATCGGTTCCAACGAGGATATGGAAACCTACGCCGGGGAGGCAACGGCAACCATCGATCTCGAAGGGCAGTTTGTGATGCCCGGCTTCATTGAAGGGCACGGACACTTTCAGGGGGTAGGCCGTATGGCCATGAATCTGAATTTCCTGCGATCAGACAGCTGGGACGATATTGTTGCCGAAGTAGCCAAAGCGGCTGAAGAAGCAGAGCCCGGCGAATGGATCATTGGTCGCGGCTGGCACCAGGAGAAGTGGCGGGAAACGCCCGACCGCAACGTGCTGGGGTACCCCTACCACGATGACCTCAGTGAGGTATCTCCCCTCAATCCGGTATTGTTACGGCACGCCAGCGGCCATGCCCTTTTTGCCAACGCCAAAGCCATGCAAATGGCGGGGATTACGGCCGAAACCCCCAACCCGGTCGGCGGCGAGATCGTGCGGGATAGCCGGGGTAACCCCATCGGCGTATTCGAAGAGAATGCCGAAGGCCTCATTGACCGGGTCTATAATGCCTACATGATGCGCCGCCCTAAGGAAGCCAACGTAAGGGATTGGATGCGGGCCAACCGACTGGCGCAAGACGAGTGCCTGCGCAAAGGCATTACCTCCTTCCAGGACGCCGGCTCCTCCTATACGGATATTGAGCGCTTCAACCGGCTGGCCGAGAATGACAGCCTGGACGTACGTTTGTACGTCATGTTGCGCCACAGTTACGACCGCATGAACGGGAACCTGGATGGCTTCCCCATCATCAATGCCGGAAACAACACCTTCACCTGCCGCGCCATTAAGGCGGCGGTCGATGGCGCACTCGGCTCCTACGGTGCCTGGCTGCTGGAGCCCTACGAAGATAAGGCTGACTTCAGCGGGCAGAATACCACCTCGGTGGAGGAACTCACCAACATTGCTAAGCTCTGTATTGAGAACGATATGCAGTACTGTGTCCATGCCATTGGTGACCGTGCCAATCGGGAAGTACTGGATATTTTCGAAGCCCAGTTTGAGGCTCATCCGGACAAGGACGATCTGCGCTGGCGGATCGAGCATTCACAGCACCTGCATCCCGATGATATTCCCCGCTTTGCGGACATGGGCGTAATTGCGGCCATGCAGGCTATTCACTGCACCAGCGATGCCCCTTTCGTCGTAAAGCGCCTGGGCGAGAAGCGCGCCAAAGAAGGAGCCTACGTCTGGAAATCACTCCTCGAATCGGGCGCCGTTGTGACTAATGGTACCGACGCGCCGGTGGAGGATGTGGACCCCATCGAGAGCTTCTACGCGACCGTTACCCGTAAGCGCATCGACAATGGGTTTGAGTTTTTCCCCGAACAGGCACTAAGCCGTGAAGAGGCCATTAAAACCTATACCCTGGCCAATGCATACGCGGCCTTTGAAGAAGGCATCAAGGGCAGCCTGGACCCCGGGAAACTGGCCGACCTGGTCGTGTTATCACAGGATCTGGTCAACTGCACCGAAGAGCAGATCCTGGAAACCGAGGTGTTGAAGACCATGGTCGGTGGAGCATTCAAATACGAAAAGGAATAGGCAGGACAATGGTCCTGGATTTCAATTAGCCTCTAAGCCCTTTTTTGGTCAGTTTTGCAACTTCTTACCGCCTGGTAAGGTATTACTGATCAAAAAAGGGCTTTAACACACATATATGAAGGTAGATATACTGGCCGTAGGCATTCACCCGGATGATGTAGAACTCAGTTGTAGCGGAACCCTGCTCCGTTATATAAACGAGGGAAAAACTATCGGATTACTGGATCTGTCGCGGGGCGAACTGGGAACGCGAGGCACCGCAAAGATCCGGGACGAAGAGGGTAAAGAAGCGGCCCGCCGCATGGGAGCTGCCTTCCGTGAGAATGTGGATATGCCCGACGGCTTCTTTCAGAATAATCCGGAGAACGTACAAAAGATCATCCGCATCCTGCGTTGGTGCCGGCCACAGATAGTGCTGGGGAATGCCCCCCATGATCGGCACCCCGATCACGGACGCGCCTCTAAGCTCATCTACGACGCCTGCTTCTACGCCGGTCTGGCCAAAATTGAAACGACCTGGAAAGACGGGAGCCCTCAGGAGAAGTGGCGTCCTGAGAACCTGTACTACTACATTCAGGATTATAATCTTAAGCCCGATTTCGTGATCGATATCTCTTCGACCATTGAACAAAAGATGGAAGTGATCAAGGCCTTCCGCTCACAGTTTCACGTACCCGAGGCTTCCGAATACGCTGAGGAAGATCAGACGCCCATTTCCGGATCCGATTTTATGGCCTTTCTCAAGGCCAAAGCCCGCACCTACGGACGTCCGGCCGGCTATGAATTCGGGGAGGGATTCGTCGCCAGCAGAGTGCTGGGGGTGGGAGACCTGTTTGCGCTTGATTAGTGGTTTTTTGCGATTGTATTCGCAAAAAATGTGTATTTTTTGCGAATACAATCGCAAAAATATGATTTTGAGGCAAATAAAAACCCTAGTTAACCAAAAAATAGGCCAGGGCAAAGCTATTCTCATAACAGGACCTCGACAGACAGGCAAGACGACATTACTAAAACAAATCTTCACTGATCATAAAGATGTTCTTTGGTTGAATGGCGACGATCCTGAAACGAGGATTCAGTTGGAAGATGTTACCGTGACTAAATGGAAACGGATTATCGGTTCAAAAACAACATTGGTTCTTGATGAGGCGCAACGCATCAAGAATATTGGATTAAAGCTAAAATTGATTACTGACCAAATACCACATGTGCAGGTGGTTGCAACCGGGTCTTCTGCCTTTGAACTTGCCAACGAAATCAATGAGCCCCTGACTGGTCGTAAGTGGTCATTTCATCTGTTTCCGGTTTCGTATAGTGAACTAGAAAATCATTACGGATTTTTAGATGTCCAAAAAACGCTCGGTGAACGCCTGGTTTTTGGTTCATATCCAGAAGTAGTTACGGCTGAATACGACCAACGTGATGTATTGAATCAACTGACTGATAGCTTTCTATACAAGGATATCCTCATGTGGGATAGAGTAAAGAAACCTGAAAAACTTACCAAGTTGTTACAAGCATTATCTTTTCAAGTAGGGTCCGAAGTATCGTATAACGAATTAGGTAAGACGGTGGGTTTAGATAACCAGACAGTTGAAAACTACTTATCCATCCTGGAACAAACCTTTGTTATTTTTCGACTCCCTCCATTGAGCAGAAATCTAAGAAAAGAACTGAAAAAAAAGCGAAAGATCTATTTCTATGATAATGGAATTCGCAATGCAGTAATTGCTCAGTATCAACCTTTAGAGTTAAGACAGGATGTAGGTGCTCTTTGGGAAAATTGGCTGATTAGTGAACGCAAAAAATGGCTGCATTACAATCAGGTCTATGCTAATTCATTTTTTTGGAGGACAGTAGATCAGCAAGAAATAGATTATGTAGAAGAGAGTGATGGCCGGATGACTGCATTGGAATTCAAATGGAATCCCAAAAAGAAAAAAAATATGCCCAAAGCATTTGCAAAAGCATATCCAAACAGTCAGTGGCAAATAATATCGCCTGCTAATTATTATGAGTGGTTGGAGTAATCGTCCCCGAAGCCCGCTGGCGCTCCATTTGTTCCACCATTTGCACCTCTCCCAGACGAAATTTCACGGGGAGGCCCACCGATTTTTCCAACTGCACATCGATCCGGCAAAAAAAGGCCAGTTGCTCGTAGGAATACACCCGCGGAGCTGCTTGCGGACTGAGCAATACTTGATTCAAAGAAGGAATGGGATCTTGTTTTTTTGGCGAAAGCCAGGAAAAACTGCGCACCCCGACGAGTGTCTTAACCGGTTGGTCAGCAACGGGATAGGTGAGTCGCTGCAACTCCAATAGCGACTTTCCCTGCAAATCCACCATGGAAGATTGGCCGATCGCATATCCGCTTACGCAAAAACAAAAGAGGGTAAGGAGTAGTCGCATATGATTAGAACGGTTGAAGTGGGGGAGGGGTTGCTTTTCTTGAATGATGAATGATGAATTTGAGAGGTCAGAGGTTAGAAATCGGAGAGCGGAAATAAGCCCACCCACTTTATACCGCTTCCGAAAAGGTTTGGGCTTCGCCCAATCTTTTCACGCGAGTATATACTCGACTCGAATTGGTTTGGGACACCAAACCAATTCGTTGTCGGTATAGTGGTGGGAAATAGGCGGATAGCACGGTAGTCACCCTTGGGATAGTTATCGACGGAGACGGACCGTCCGGAGCGAATTCGCTCCACGCCAGATGCTCTACGCTCCACGCTCTCTGCCCGCCGAAGGAGGGCGACGCTCCACGCTCAAGAGGGCAAAACGAACATATGAAGCTTTAAAACCCTAAGGTCCAGCCAAACCAATCCCTCCAGGTCTCTACGTTCTCTTAAGTCCCTAGAGTCTCTAGAGTCCCTAGAAGTCCCTCCAGTCTCATTTACTCCCCTCGTACAGCTCGTACTTCAGGTACTTACACTCCAGGGCACCGTTGAAGACCGTCTTGCGTTCGGAGGCGCGCAGGCCCAGTGATTTCAGGGCGGAGATGTTGGAGGAGATCACCCAACCGGTCCAACCGGGGAAGACTTGTTTGAACTGGTCACCGATCATTTGGTAGAACTTTTCGATGTCCTCTTCTGCCAGGCGTTCGTCGTAGGGAGGGTTCATAACCAGCAGGCCGTTGTCGGCGGGTTTGTGCTTGTCCTTTAGCTTGTCAAACTTATGCCTTTGGAACTGGATCAGGGTATCAACGCCGGCCTGCATGGCGTTGCGTTGGCTCATGCGAACGGCTTTAAAATCCTGATCGAAGGCAAAAATGGGGTGGGCAGGGTCGCGTTCCCCGGCCCTGGCTTGGTCCTGTACATCTTGCCACAACGCAGCATCAAAATCTTTCCAGCGCAGGAAGCCGAAATCTTCCCGTCGGCTGCCGGCGGCTTTATTACTGGCGATCATGGCTGCTTCGATGGGCAGAGTGCCCGAGCCGCACATGGGATCGAGGAACGGCTGACTGCCATCGTATCCGGCTAAGAGCAGGAGGCCGGCAGCCAGGACTTCATTGAGAGGAGCCTCTACAGCTTCCTGGCGGTAACCACGATAGTGAAGCGAGTCCCCGGACGCATCCAGGGAGATGGTACAATCCAGGTCGTTGATGTGCACGTTGATCCGCAGGGTAGGGCGCCGGGTATCCACATTGGGGCGATCGTCGGTCAGCCTACGGAATTCATCGACGATGGCGTCCTTGGTTTTGAGCGCTACGAATTTGGAATGTCCGAATTTGTCGGATTTGGTAACGGCATCAATGGCTAGCGTGTCCGTCACATCCATGTATTCGGCCCAGGGAATCTTGCGGCGCACGTGCTTATAGAGGTGGTGCTCATCGTACGCCCGGAATTGAGCAATGGGGACTAACACCCTCAGGGCCGTGCGCAGTTCCAGGTTGGCCCGGTACAGCAGGCGCTGATCGCCCTCGCAATGAACGACCCGGCCACCGGGTCTGATGTTGCTGGCGCCCAATTCTTCCAGTTCGCGGGCCAATACCTGCTCCAGGCCCGAAAGTGTTTTAATGGTTATTTCCACGTGCTCCGGTTTAAGGCACAAACATAGGCCTTTTTAGCGGAAGCGAATAGTAAGCCCGCGATCGGGCGGAGTTTGTGGCCAGTCGGATTGCTTATCGGCACGATAGCGGGATATACTCGCTACGGTCAGGGTAGAAAGCTGTTCATCAACCCATTTTTTGATTTGGCGGTAGGTCTTACCATCTTCGGCGCGAATGGCCACGTCAATGGTTTGGGGGTCCTGGCGCAGTAAGATCTCCAACATAAACCAGCGCTTATTCCGGTAGACCGCTCGGGTCAAGCCCGGGTAACGAAATAAATCTGGCGGAGGTGGTTGTCCTTCCGGACTAAAGGTGATTTGTCGGGTGAGTTTATGGATCAATTGGTGCCGTTGGGCTCGCCGGGTAGGAATGGCGAAGGATAAACGCTCTATGTCGGGAAGATCATCGGTAGCCGAACAAGGACAGGGAGCCATGGGCTGAATGGCATCGACCAACACATTACCAGCCGTAATGGAATCCACGCCATACCAGGCCGATAATTTAAGGAAGGACACCGTTCTTTCCGGACGAAAAACCAGAGTATAGGGCTGCCACACCGGGTGGTCAACCGGGGGCGTAGCTCCCAGCAGTTCAATGATCTCTCCACCTTGGTCTGCACTATGGATCACCAGCCGGGTCGGGTGATCGTAGTTCTGTGGCGTCTCAAAGCGCCTCGACAAACTGTGGTAGGCCGCGGAAGATGCCAAATGCAGACTAAACGTGTAGCAGGTATCCGGCGTTAGCGGCCGGGATAATTCCTGGGCCAGCGATTCCCAGGTCTCATTGTCCCGGGTGACCATGCCCAGGTAGGTATCTCCTTGGTAGGGTTTAAGGTCGACCCCGAATCCCCATTCGGTGGAATGAATGGTCTGTGTACCTTGGTCCGACATGGTCACATACGCATAATTCCCGCGGTAGGGCAGCAGATCGGGCGGTGTTTCCCCCGGGAATCCCTGGTAGATCCAGCCACGAGGTACTACGGCCAGCTCCGCCTTGCCTTCGAAAGACGGATTCTGGAGGTAGATAGTGTCCTGGCTTTCGCCAAAAAAGGGGAACAGAACTATTAGCCCAAGGGACAGGAGAAAATTAGAAATTGATGGAAAGATAAATTGTTCCATTGCTTACCAGGTTTGAGGTTTGAGGTGTGGGGTTTGTGGTACGGTTAATAGGTCACCTCAAACCCCACCCCTCAAAACGGAAACCCGTTGACTCATACCGGTA
>JASBTH010000552.1 GCA_030148525.1 Saprospiraceae bacterium
TTTGGCAAAGCGCTACCGTGAAGGATACTGAAGCTGCTTACGAAAATTATATCCGCAAATATCCTACGGGTACCTTTTTGGCGGAAGCCAGAAAAAGGCTGGAAGCCATTCAGGAAAAACGGGAGCAGAGGCGGAAAGTCCTGGAGGAGATGGCCGCCAAAGAATCCGAACGGGCCTCCATCAAAGGACAATACGATCATTGGGTGACGCAGGCCGAGGATTTCTTTCAGCAGCGGGACTTGGTGCGTGCCCGCGAGGCTTACCAGAAAGCACAGACCTATTTCCTGGAGAGCTTTGTTCCCGACCTTGAATACATCGACGCACAGCTGATGTTCTGTGCGAACGGGATACGCTTTTTGGAGCATTACGAACAGGGTAAGGAATATCTGAAGCAGGGCAATCACCGCCTGGCACTGGAGTATTTTCAAGAAGCCCAGAGCATTGACGATAATCCCAAACTGGAAGATTTAATTCGCTACTGTCGCCTGAAATTACACGAGCGCACGCCCAGTCCGATCATTGAGGAAGAGATCAGGGCGGAATTGAATCCACCACCACTTCCCCAGCGAAATCCGGTAGCGGATGGGCAGCACATAAGTGCCGCAGCCGCCCCACCGGTGCCCCGAAAGCGCAAGCGTTCGCGGCGGCGGTGGGGGAGGCTGGTGCTTTTGGGAGCTATTCTGGTGCTGGCTGTATTGGGATATCAGGAATACCAGGCAGGGCAGTATGATCCTGTATACTCCGATTCGGGTTTTGCCGTGGAGGAGTCTGGAAATAATACCTCAAGCGGCAATACCTATTCCGGAATGATCCAGGGGAAATGGACACTTCGGGATTTCACCTACGACGGGCAATCGATCCGCAATTCAGGTAACCAGTATTACATTGATTTACTCAACATGACGATGACCTTTCACCAGGGAAATCAAATGCAGTACCAGGATAATTCGGGGGCACTCTCGTACAGCAGCTATTATGTGAATGACCAAACCGGAGCCATTACCATTCAAAACTATCTGGAAGGAGTAAACGGTACTATTGATCGGCTGACGAATCGCGACCTGACCATTTCCTTTTCCCAACGCGATGCGTACGGCACTGTGCACAGTATGGTCATGAGCTTTCGCCGTTAGAGAGCCATCCAATCGAGACCTTTATTGAGCACGAGGTAAAGGCCGAAACCGATGATGGGGGCCAATACACTGGTCACGAGTAATTGATAGTACCACTTGGGGACACCGCTATACTCTACCCAATCCACAATCAGGGAGATAATTAGGATGGCGAAACAGATGCCACCAAACACCAGGCTTAGCATAGTAGCCAGGTAATCATTATTCAGCCAGATAATGAGGTAAATGGTCAGTTGTCCGAGAAAGGCCTCCAGGATATATGGCTGTATACGCATGCGGGTAATTTACTCCTGTGGAATACGCTTGTTAAGGACAAACCGAAAATCAAAATCGCGAATGGTGGTACTGAGGGTCAGGGTGGTATCCGTTAACCCCTGAACTGTATAGTCAATATCCATTTCACTTTCTCGCTGCAGTACTTTTTCGCCCTGTAATTCATAGGATGCCTCGGCGGGGACACCGGAAATATTGGTGCGCATGGTTCCATCCTGGAAAAATTCAAAATACAGTTCATCCAGAGATTCGGTGAGCTGCCCGTTGCGGAAAGCTTCCTCAATTTCCCAATATCCCACCAAATCGTCGGTATCATTGGCCGGTTCCTGGCGGCAACTCCAAAAGGTAAGGCCGATGAAAAGGAATGTCAGCAGGTGGCGTGTAGTTCGTTTACTCATGTCTGTTTTGATCTGGTGATCTAAATATACCGTGTTTCGGGGAACCTTCGTAACGGATTCCTGGTCCGGTACGCTATAAAAACCCAAAAGGCAGGCATAGGTTGCGTCTGGGCGGACTTTCAGTTGGGACGAGGCGCTGCAGCCCTTTGCAGCCGATCATTGATAGCTCTCCCCAATGCCCGGTTGGGCACTGCTTCCACCCCAATAATATCCACGGGGAGGCTATCGAGTTGGCGCAAGCCGGCAAATAAGCGGCGAGCGGCTTCCCGCAAATCACCCGTTGCAGACAGTACGAACTGGTGATTGTCGGGGATACCCTCTATTTTTTGGCGAAAGCGCAATAAACCAATCCGGTCCGCTGCAAAGCGGGTGAGTAAGTCTTCGGGGGAATCCTGCACTACGGTAACCCGCGGGGCGTAGTGGCTTCCCAGCATGCCTGGTGCAGCCGGATTACTGCTCGAGTGCTCGTGCTGACCGATGGGACCGATGAGCTTTTCCATGTCTTCGACGGCAATACCTCCCTGGCGAAAGACAGTTGGTTTCCCCTCTTCCATACCGACGATGGTGCTTTCCACCCCAATTTGGCAGGGCCCGCCATCGAGAATGTAGGGAATATGGTTACCCAGTTGGTTAGCGACGTGTTGGGCCGTGGTAGGACTTATGTATCCGAAGGGATTGGCGCTGGGAGCAGCCAGAGGAAAATCGAGCTGTTCCAGTAAATGACGCGTAAGCGGGTGACTCGGCAAGCGAACGGCCACCCGCGGCATACCGGCGGTTACCAGGTCGGGGATGATCGGCTTGCGGGGTAGCAATATGGTAAGTGCCCCCGGCATAAAGGCTTCGGCCAGCTCGCGCAAGGGCCTTGGGAACTCTTTTACGTACCCTTCGATGCGGTCGAGAGTGGAAGTGTGGATAATGAGTGGATCAAACGAAGGCCGGTTCTTGACCGCAAAGATCTGACTGACGGCAACGGCATCCAGTGCATTACCTGCTAAACCATAAACCGTTTCGGTTGGAATGCCTATCACCTGGCCATTTCGTAATAAATCTGCTGCCCTTTGTATATCTGTTCCGATCATGGCCGCAAAAATACGAATTATTACACCTTCTTTTTCCGAATGATGCACCTCAGGGTACCTGGACCTACCTGCCACTATTTTCAGTATATTATCCGGGTAAATAACCGGGGACCTACAACTGTATTCTGATGGGACTCCCGAGAAAGATGGAATGTATGAATAAACGAATGCTACACAATGGGAGCTGGTGCCTGCTGGTACTGAGCACCCTTTTCGCCTGCCAACCCACCCATGATGTCGATCTGGTTATTGCCAATGCTACGGTATACGATGGTACCGCCAACGCCCCGATGGTTGCCGACGTAGGTGTGGTTGGTGACCAGATCGCCTGGATTGTTTCCGATACCACCGTACGAGCTGCGCGTACAGTTGATGCCACGGGATACGTGCTGGCTCCCGGATTTATTGATCCGCATACCCATTCACTGCGCGACCTGGAATCGGCTGGTCGCAACAGTAATATTAATTACCTGACTCAGGGAGTAACCACCGTGGTCAATGGGAATGACGGGGGAGGGCCTCTGAATATTTCCGAGATTTTTGATACGCTTACGCAAAAAGGAATAGGCACGAATGCGGCCTTCATGGCACCCCACCGATCGATTCGCCGCCTGGTGATGGGCATGGATGACCGTGCACCCACCGAGGAGGAGTTAGCAAATATGCAGACGATGGTAGAGCGGTGTATGGAGGCCGGCGCCCTGGGCTTGTCCTCGGGTTTATTCTATGCCCCCGCCAGTTTTGCCGAAACCGAAGAGGTCATTGCCCTGGCAAAGGTGGCAGCCCGCTATGGTGGGTTGTACGATGTACACATGCGGGATGAGAGTTCTTACAATATCGGGTTATTAAACGCGGTCCGGGAGACAATTGAAATTGCTGACAAAGGTGGACTACCTGCCAATATTTCCCACATCAAATGCCTGGGAAC
>JASBTH010000205.1 GCA_030148525.1 Saprospiraceae bacterium
TTCTACCTTGTTGCCCATGGGGCAAGCGGTGGGACGGCTAGGTGAATTCATTGCGGAACGCGGCAATTTGAAAAACCAGCTGGCCGGGGTCGATGACCCCGCGGCCGTTCGCGGTATTAACCCCGGCTATGCGCGGGGAAAGCTGGTCGTAGTGAACGGTTCGCCAGAAGATGTAGAGGTGAATAGCAGCCATATTTACGTATTCAACCGTCCTCCATCCGACTTGAAGCCCGTGGCTGGTATTGCCACCGTTTCGGAGGGCAATATGGTTTCCCACGTCCAACTCCTGGCTCGCAACCTGGGAATTCCAAATTCGGTCATTTCCTCGGATAATATGTCGGATCTCCAGTCGCTGAACGGGCAGGATGTATTCTACGCCGTGTCGAACCGGGGAACGGTACTCCTTAAAAAAGCCAGTGCCATGACCGACGAAGAGCAGTCTTTGTTCACGACGCAAACCCGCGATGAGCACCGCATTCGTGTTCCGGTCGACAAGATCCAACTGGACCAGCGGGAGGTGTTGAATATACGGTCGGTCCAGGCCGATGCTTCGGGTAGGGTATGCGGGCCCAAAGCTGCTAACCTGGGCCAGCTCAAGGCCATGTTTCCCGAGCATGTGGTTGAAGGTATTGTCATCCCCTTCGGCATTTTCCGTATGCACCTCGACCAGCCGATGCCCGGAGAGGAAGGATCGTACTGGGATTACCTGCAGCGCGTTTTTGCGGAAGCTGACCAAATGCGGGAAAATGGTCAGGACGAAGCAGCCATCGAATCTTTCATGTTGGCACAGTTGGGTGTGTTGCGGGCCGCTATCAAAGACATTGCCTTATTGCCTGCCTTTCGCGAGGACTTTCGTCAAAAATGGATGGAGGCCTTCGGGAAGCCCCTGGGAGAGGTTCCGGTCTTTTTGCGCAGCGATACCAATATGGAGGATCTCAAAGAGTTTACCGGTGCCGGATTGAACCTGACCGTTTTCAATGTGGTCGATCCCGAAAAGATCTTTCAGGGCATCCGGGATGTGTGGTCCTCACCTTATACCGAGCGAAGTTATAAATGGCGTCAGAAATACCTTTTGAACCCGGAAAATGTATTTCCTTCCATACTCGTCATTCCGAGCGTCGATGTGGATTATTCCGGAGTTATGATCACCAAGGGGATCACGACCGGGGAGGGAGGGGATATGACCATCGCCTTTAGCCGGGGTGCCGGCGGTGCCGTCGACGGGCAGGCTGCTGAAACCTATCTGAGCACCGCCGATCAAACACTGGTACTGTTGTCACCCGCCCGTGAGCCGCTCTACAACCGGTTGCCTGAAACCGGAGGTACAGAACGGCAAACGGCCACCTTTGATCAACCGGTGCTCAACGATCAGAATATGTACGACCTGCGGGTGATCGCTCAGGAAATCCGGCAGACACTTCCCAGCGCACCGGGTATCGAAACGGACGGGCCATTCGATATTGAACTGGGCTTTCAGAATAATAAATTGTGGTTGTTTCAGGTTCGTCCATTCGTTGAGAATAAAAAAGCAGTTAGCTCCGCGTATCTGGAATCGATCACGCCTGCATTACCCACACAAAATATTCCCCTGGATACCCGCCTGGACCGGAATCCCGGATAACAAATACTGACCACATGAGCCGTCGCCTGCTTCTTCTTTTGCTTTTTATTAGTGGTGCTGTTTCACTGCGACCTTACCCCATTGATGGATACGAGCGAACCGGCATTCGCAGGTTGCTCCAGGTCCAAAAAGTGGTTAACGGAGAGATTGCCGGAACACCTCCCAGCCCGGGAGCACTGTGGTCAATCGACAGCATTTCTCTGAATCTGACGGGAGAACGGTTCGATAGCACGTGGAGTCTGCCGGCAGTTGATCCAGATCTGCAGAAGGCTTTGAACAGCCTGTTTCCTAATCTGGACGAGAGCTACGCCGTAGCCCTGTTGGATATCACGCCGGGGCGGCCTGTACGGTACGCCCAGCGCAAGGAAACCCGCACCTTTCAGCCGGGGAGTGTGGGCAAACTGGCAGTAGTCACCGGCTTTATGTGTGAACTGGAGGCCATTTTTCCCGACTCGGTATCGGATCGGGTCCACTTGCTGCGTACCCACCAGGTGAAGGCCGGCCGCTGGGCACTGCCCAATGAACATACCGTTCCCTTTTACAATCCGGAAACGGGGGCTTTTCAGAAGCGGGTTCTGCAGGCCGGCGATATGTTCTCCCTCTACGAATGGTTGGACCATATGCTTTCGGTGAGTTCAAACGGTGCCGCCAGTGTCGTCTGGCGGGAAGCGGTACTGCTGCGCTGGTTCGGTGCCAGGTATCCGGATATGACCCAGACTCAGATCGATTCCTTTTTCACCAATACCCCCAAAGCCCGTTTGTCGGAGATCGCTATGTCGGTGGTGAACGAACCCCTGCGCAACATGGGCATTGAGGATGACGAATGGCGCCTGGGCAGCTTTTTTACCCGGGAAGCCAAGGCGATGATCCCCGGCATGGGCGGGAGTGCGGCAAGCCCGGAAGGAATGATGAAATTCCTGGTGGCCATGGAGCGCGGACAGTTGATCGATCCCTGGACCAGCCTGGAAGTCAAGCGCCTGATGTATATGACGGATCGGCGCATTCGCTACGCCGCAAGTCCGGCCCTGAAAGATGCGGGCGTCTACTTTAAATCGGGTAGCCTCTACAAATGCAAACCCGAAGAAGGCTACACCTGCGCCAAATACAAAGGCAACGTTGACAATTATATGAACTCTGTTGCCATTGTCGAGCATCCGGATAGCACTACCTACTTGGTCGCATTAATGTCGAATGTGTTGCGGAAAAACTCGAACGTGGACCACAACACACTAGCCTCCCAGATCGATCGGATCGTACGGAAGTAAGGACCACGGTTCACGGTCCACGGGCCACGGAGTCAGACTTTAATTCCTTGAACCATGAACCCTGGACCAATACCACATTGCTAATCCCTGGCCTGGAACCGTACTCCGAAGCGCCCGGAAGCCTGATCACCGGGTTGGAGTTTGATCAAGCCGTCCTGGTTGTTGAAGGCATCGACATTGCAACTCATGGGCTCAATGGCGATGCTTTTGCGATCGGGTGGGGTGAATAATTGGACGTAGTTGAGTTTGCCTGGCCCCGTTTCTTGCCAATAGGTAAGTTTCCCGCGTTCCCCCTCGAGCTGAATCTGGAGGTTATCCGCTTCTTTTTGGGTGGGTGCGAAGCAATTATCCAGGACGGTGGCACTGATCAGCTTTGGCTGGATGAACTCGGTGTAAGCGTATCTTTTTCCGGTGGGGATCATTTGCTCGTCAACCCCGATCATGTCCAGGGGCGGTGTTTGTAAACGGGAGTCTTCCACTCGTTCGCTTACGCAAAAGTAGGGGTGCCAGCCAAATCCCCAGGGCAGGGGTGCCTCCCCCGTATTCCAGCAAGTATAGCTCATCTGAAAGGAACCTTCATCTGATAACTCATAATCTACCTGAATGGCAAAGGGAAAAGGGTAGGAGTCGAACTTGCCATCGTATTCGTACCTACAGGCGATGCGCGCCGTTTTCTCCTCCGTTTGGGCCGTCACGACCTTAAAGGCTTTGTCCATTCCAAAACCGTGTAGGGCAGTTCCCGTAGTGGGATCGTTGAGGGGGAAGCGGTAGGCTATACCGCCCCATTCATATAGTCCATTGGCCAAACGGTTGGGGAAAGGGAAAAGAAGACCGCTTTTTCCCCAGCGGTTCAGGTCCAGTTCAATGGGAGTTGTATAACCGTCGAGTACCTGCACTCCGTGCAACTGCATACTCAATATGCAGGCACCGTAGTCGGGTACAAAGGTGATTTGGTGTTTTCCGGAAGAGTCGGTCAAGATGTGTTTTTCGAACTCACCAAATGGTTCGGTGCGGTACTCGTACATATCGTTTAGGTTGATCGGGCGGAAAAGTAACAAGTTTGTCCGACTTTTTTATCGTGAGGCCGGGCACAGACCAGAGGATAAAGTGAAGATAGGTAAGGCCCGGCCTCCCGGTGCAGGGTAGTAGGTATTGGGTATGTGGATTTCAGTTAGTTCTACTACCATATACCCTCTACCAAATACCAATATGAGATGCTAGGTATAGCAACCAACTTTCTCATGACTGCACGTTTTTATTAGCGCATAAGTTTTCGGGTATAAGCGTAGCCATCCGAGTGGATGGTGATGAAGTAAGTACCTCGCGGCCAGTTAAATACCGAAAAGGAGGTCAGGGGCTCCCTGGTATTCCAGACTGTGCGCCCCGTCAGGTCCGTAACGGTGATCTCCTGGATGGAGCGTTGTGAGGGCCAGTCGACCTGCACCCTATCCCATGCCGGATTGGGGAACACCCGCCAGTCCACTTCGGGAGCTTTCGCACCGGAAGTAGAGGTTACATTTGAACAGGGCGAACAGAATCCATAGCACGGGAATCCAAGGTCCATGGCCTGTGCTCCGACGATCAACAAGCGATCGACAGCCCCGGAGTCACTGCCCAGTCCACATTCCAACAGGGCATCATCGGGTTCGCGAACCTGCGATTCGTTGAGATAGGCAAAGCCGATAGTGTCACCAGCGGGGAGCGTCAGGGAAGTGGTAAACCGTCCATTCCCCCGAGGTTCCATGGGAATTGGGGTCCAGTCATTGAAAGATCCGACCAGGAAGGCCTGTTCACTTCCCTGGGGCAGCCGGCTCAAGTCAACCCCGAAGGTCACTTCCGACTGTAAAGCGGGCAGGCTGCGCAACTGAATATCGTCGACCCAGAATTGACCAAAGGCATTGGGAACAAAAAAGGTTAGATATCCCAAATCATTTTTGCGAAAGCGAAACCCCCTGACTACGGTTTCTCCATTGAGCAATACATCGATCGTACGCAATGAAAAGTCGATGATAAGGCGATAATCTATCCATTGTGACTCGGGGTAGGGGTAAAAAGCTTCAAAGGTACCCACCATCGCCTCACCGCCGCGCTGCCCGTTACGATTGTGCAGGAGATTAAAAAAGGGCACCCCGTTACTGCCGCGTAGTTGCAAGCCACTGGCCTGGCTGGCGGGTAGGTATTGCTGCCATTGCAGGTCGAATCGCCCCTGCTGGAAGCCCCCTAAAAAGAGATCGGACTGTTCGAAGGAGCCACGTTGGAAATATAAACTGTGTGCTCCGGTGCCCGACCGGTCATTGGCCACGATCCCCGACGTATCGGATCGCAACCAGTCACTAACCGGTCCCGACGGTGCCTGACCGGCAAAGTACCATTCGAAGGATTCACAGACCAGTGCATCCGCCTGGCAACTGCCAAGTTGGCGGATCCGCACATCGTCCACGAAGAACTCCGTTGACCGGTTAGGAGAGAAAAAACGTACTTCGGTGGGTGGTTCGTTCAGGCTGACTTCGTCGATGAGATTTCCGTTAAGCGTACAGCGCAGGCGACGTCGGTTCATATCGAACAACCACACGACCGAGAACCACTCTTCGGGCGGATAGCTCAGTCCGAGTCGGTTGGGCAGGGTATATCCTTGTCCGCTTGAGGATGCTTGTCCCAGAGGGTCGGTTCCCAGCAACAGCCCAAAATAAGGCGTTATATCAGGCTGGCCGACCGTGGTGAGTCCCAAGCCTGCGCTGGTGCCCTGCGGTACCCGTATCTGCATTTCTACCCGGTAGATACCTCCGGAGGACAGGTCGGGCAGTTGTAGTGCGGTCCGGGTACGACCACCCGGATCGAGATACAGGGCATGGGGCGGACTCACAAATTGTTGGGCGGTAATAACTCCGTCTTCGGCAGGGCGTTGTGGTACCCACCAGGGAGCCTGGGTTCCGGGAGGGGTGCCCAGTGCGTATTGATCAAAGGTTTCACACCGCAGCAAATCGGCCCCCACACAGGCAGGATCCATCGAACAAGGCGTACACCGCGACCAGCATACCGGACCGGCCATTGCCTCACCCCCCTGAGGTATCACTAACTGCCGCCAGTTTTCTCCGTCCGGGCCGACGACCGAACAGGCATTCGGCACCCGTTCGGTAAAGCCATTACCACTCCGGACGAACCGGTAGCGAAGTGTATCTCCCACGGGTTGGTTGGTCCGGTATTGCCAGGTAGAATCATTTACAGCTTCCATGGTCCAGGGGCCATTCGTGTCGGATCCGGAAGTCAGCACGATCAAGGGTTCTTCGGATTTCAGGCTATCGGGCCACTGTACGGACAGGGTGACCGGAACGGTGGGAATATCCAGGTGTTGCCGTATAAGCCAATTCGCCGGCAGTCCGAAATCCGCGGTACGCTGCCAGGTTCCGGTCCCGGTCTGGCGCCACCCACCCGACATAGCTGGTTCGGCCTCGGAGCTGCCTACCTGTAGTCGGATGCCGGAGGGACGGTGTTCCACGGCGATAAGGTAGGGAAAACCGCCCGTTACCGGCCATGCGGTCTCCAGTGGCAGCCATTGCCAGGCTTCGGTATTGCTTGTCAGCAAAAACGGGCCCTCGGTACGCAATTTCTGCGCGGGACCCGATTCGTTGATATCGTACACGTGTACGTACAGTGAATCCCCCTTGGTTCCGCCACTGCGAAAGACACTGATACCCTTTAGTAATTCGGTGTGATCAAATCGAACGAGCTGGCCGAATTGAGAGACCTCATCGCCCGAACCAGCCAGGGATCCGGTCAATCCGGCATCCTGGGCATAAGTGTTTTCGGTGGTAAGCAGGGTTTGACGGAGGGTGTCGTTCTCCGAATAGGTATCCATGGGATCGTTGAGAATGTAAGTGATCAGGTATTGGGTATTGGGTTTTAGCGAAAGCGATGCTATGAGAATATCGCGATCAGTTTTTCCGGCAACGGTTGGGAGCTCTGTGGTTCGTTGCAGAATGGTCGAACCACCTGACTGAACCATTACGGTAAGCAACGCCTGAGCCAGTGCGTGGGAGCCCCGGTTATTTACCTGCACGTTCAGCGGAAATCCCTCGGGATACCGGTGTGCCGGAATTTGGCGCAAGCTGGAAAGGGGGTTCAGGCCACCATCGGTTGGTTGTTCCCGGAAGGTGAGTTCCCAGTCAAATCCGTTGTTATCCCAGTGGTCATCCCATTCGATCAGTATTGTATCACCGGTCTCCACAAAAAGTCCCGCTACGGCCGCTGCGTAGGTATTGCGGGTAGCGTTGGTTCCGTCAATGTCGCAGGCATCGTCGCTGGAAACCCACCAGGTTGCTGCACCGCAATTGTTTCGGTAGATCTGGAGTCGGGTGTCCGCTCCGCCGCCGCAACTGGAGACTGATAGCAGGCCATCCGCCGGTGGTACGAAGGCGAACCAACGCGCATGGCGGGCATCGGGCCGAAAAGCCCCGTTTCCGGAAACCAGCCCCTCCGATCGGTGGGTGCCGGGTTCGATGTATTGCGCGGTAGCACAGGTGTTACCTCCCTGCGCACGGAGCAGGCTTGAAAAAAAACAAGATATTATCAGGGACAGGAGGCATGCCGGGCGGAGCATCCGGAGAGGGGTAGCCATGAGTTTTGGGTTGATTGCTGTTTGAACAAAGATGCCAGCTACCGGATCATTATCAGTAGCTGGCATTTTGTACGGAAAAACAGCAAGTCGGTTCCGCTCTGCCCTCTATTCCTTGATAAGGGCTTGTAAAACGCCATTGGTCCAGCCAAAGCCATCCTGAACCGGGTATTCTCCTCCGCCCGATTCCAGCGTAATGTCTACTACATTATACTTCTCCACCAATTTGCCGGTGTCTTCGTATACCCGGCGGTTCAGGGCGACCCAGCGGTCCCGTATTTCCCGGGCAAGTTCGTCCTGTCCCGTACGGCGCAGGCCCCGGATGGCCATATACTGCAGGGGTGCCCATCCGTTGGGAGCGTCCCACTGCTGACCGGTTTCATTGGGCGTCGAGACCAGGCCGCCGGGATACAAAAATTCATCCCTTAGGGTTTGGGCCACCCGCTGGCCCTGCCCGGCATCGGCAATCCCGACAAAGAGCGGGAAGACACCAGCCAGTGACCGGACCGGGGTGAAACGCTGTTCTACAAACTGGTAATCGCGAAAGAAGCCTCCTTCATCATCCCAGCAATAGAGCTGTATGGCTTCGGCCCGGGCCCGGGCTTTTTCTTCGTAGGTGGCGGCGGCTTCGGGTGATCCGGTTTCACGGTGGGCGCGGGCAATAGTGCTCTCCAGTTGATACAATAAGGCGTTGAGGTCAACCGGAATAATGCTGGTAGTCTGGACGGTCATCAGGGTCTCGCCATCGGAAAACCACCGACTGCTGAAATCCCAGCCCGATTCACAGGCCGCCCGCAGGTCGGCGTAAATATCAGATTCGGGTCGACCGCTTGCTTCGGCAACTTCCACGTCGTCTTTCCACATCTCTTCCCGGGGGTAGTCACCTTGGTCGAAATACCGATTGAGAATGGCACCGTCGGGCATGCGAACTACGTGTTCGACCATTGGGTTTTGTTCGGATATTTTATCGAGTCCATTCATCCAAAAGGCATACTCGCGTTGGAGTTGTGGCAGATACTTACCGAGGACGGCCGGTCCTTTCTCTTCGGCCAGCAACTCCACCATAAGAGCAAAGAACGGGGGTTGAGAACGGGTAAGAAAATAAGTGCGGTTACCATTGGGAATAAAGCCGATGGTATCGATGAGGTAGGCAAAATTATCTACCATATTCTCGACCATGTCGGTGCGGTCATCGGCGATGAGTCCCAGCATGGTGAAGTAGCTGTCCCAGTAGTAGATCTCCCGAAAGCGTCCGCCGGGTACGATGTAGGGGTTGGGAAGGGG
>JASBTH010000559.1 GCA_030148525.1 Saprospiraceae bacterium
ACCCCAAACCTCATACCTCAAACCTGACATGTTTTTGTTATTTTACAATTCGACAAAAAACTATGACGTATGAAAAGATGTAACCTGTTCCTCCTGCTGTTGTGCCTGCCCTTTATGGGCCTGATGGCACAAAACAACGGAGGTGATGATTCAAAAATGACGGAGTCCACTTTCCGTGGACTAAAAATGCGCAACGTCGGTCCGGCCTTTACCTCCGGACGAATCGCCGACATTGCCATTCACCCCGAGAACGAGAATATGTGGTACGTAGCCGTCGGTTCCGGCGGTGTCTGGAAGACCATGAATAATGGTGTTACCTGGAACCCCATTTTCGACAACCAATCCACCTATTCCACCGGATGTATCACTTTGGATCCCAGCAATCCCAGCACGGTTTGGCTGGGTACGGGCGAGAACGTCGGTGGGCGGCACGTCGCCTGGGGTGATGGCGTTTACCGTAGTATGGATGGTGGCAAGTCCTGGAAAAACATGGGACTGAAAGCCTCCGAGCATATATCCAAGATCATTGTCCATCCCGATAATTCCGATGTGATCTGGGTAGCAGCCCAGGGGCCGCTCTGGAGCAAAGGTGGCGAACGCGGACTCTACAAATCCACCGATGGGGGTGAGACCTGGACGAAAACCCTCGGCGATGACGAATGGACCGGCGTGACCGATATTCTTATCGATCCACGTAATCCCGACCGGCTCTACGCAGCTACCTGGCAGCGCCACCGAACCGTTGCCGCCTACATGGGTGGTGGTCCCAATTCCGGTATTCACCTGAGTACCGACGGAGGGGACACCTGGACCGAACTGAAAAACGGCCTGCCCGGCGGGTACAAGGGAAAGATTGGCCTGGCCATTTCTCCCCAAAAGCCCGACGTGGTCTACGCTGCCATCGAACTAAACCAGGCGGAAGGTGGTGTATGGCGTTCTGCCGACCGCGGAGCATCCTGGCGGAAAATGTCGAACACCGTTTCGGGTGGTACCGGCCCCCACTATTACCAGGAGCTTTACGCCAGTCCGCACGTCTTCGACCGCCTGTACCTGATGGATGTACGCGTCCAGGTATCTGATGATGGGGGCGCTAATTTCCGACGCCTCAGCCAGAGTGGAACACACTCCGATAAACACGCCATGGCTTTTAAAATGAGCGACCCCAATTACCTGCTCCTTGGTTCGGATGGAGGCCTGTACGAAAGTTACGATCAGGCCGACACCTGGCGCTTTCTGGACAATATGCCGATCACTCAGTATTATAAAGTAGCCGTGGATGACCGGGAACCCTTCTACCACATTTTTGGGGGAACCCAGGATAATGGATCACACGGCGGTCCATCCCGTACTGATACCCGCCACGGCATCCTGAATCGCGACTGGTACAAAACACTGGGTGCTGATGGCCATCAGTCAGCCGTAGAACCCGGGAATCCCGATATCGGCTACGCCGAAACCCAGCAGGGTGGCTTGCACCGCATCGACCGCATCACGGGCGAGCAAGTGTACATTCAGCCGCAACCGCGAGCAGGCGAAGGTCATGAACGTTTCAATTGGGATGCCCCCATTTTGGTAAGTCCTCACGATCCTACCCGTTTATATTTTGCCTCTTACCGGGTATGGCGATCCGATAACCGGGGCGATAGCTGGACACCCATTTCCGGAGATCTCACCCGCGATCAGGAAGCTGTGGAACTGCCGATCATGGGGCGCACCTGGAGCTATAATGCCGCCTGGGATTTCAACGCTATGTCGGAGTACAATACCATCACCTCTCTGGCCGAATCGCCACTCGATGAGGGCGTTATCTACGCCGGTACCGATGACGGGATCGTACAGGTTACCGAAGATGGCGGCGAGAACTGGCGAAAGATCGAAGTCGGATCCATGCCGGGCGTACCAAAAACAGCCTTCGTCAACGATATTAAGGCCGACCTCCACGACGCCAATACGGTTTACGTCGCCCTGGATAATCACAAATACGGTGACTACAGTCCTTATTTACTGAAGAGTACTAACCGCGGTCGCAGCTGGACCTCACTAACCGAGTCCCTGCCGGAAAAGACAATTGTCTGGCGATTGGTACAAGACCACGTTGATCCTAACCTGCTCTTTATCGGTACCGAGTACGGCATCTACTTCACCAAGGACGGTGGCGATCAATGGATCAAGCTGAGCGGTGGTGTACCAACCATTGCCTTCCGCGATCTGGCTATACAGAAGCGGGAAAATGATCTGGTAGGTGCTTCTTTCGGACGCAGTTTCTGGGTTTTTGATGACTACAGCGTGCTGCGGGAAGTGACGGAGGAAAGTCTGGCCAAAGAAGGCAGCCTCTACCCTATCCGTAAAGCGTGGTGGTATCAACCCCGCAATATCGTAGGCTCTCAGGGATCAGAACCCTATGCGGCGGACAATCCGCCCTACGGAGCGGTATTTACCTACCACCTGGCAGATGGACTAACCACCATGAAGTCGGAACGGATGAAAAAAGAACGCGAACTGCAAAAAGACCAGGAAGATGTTCCCTTCCCCGGTTGGGATGCCCTGGAAGCCGAGCAGCGCCAGCCTCGCCCGGAAATCATGCTGGTTGTTCGCGACGATCAGGGAAATATTGTGAATAAGGTGAACGGGCCGACCCGCAAGGGTTTCCACCGCGTAGCCTGGGATTTTGAATACACCTCTGCCAATCCGGTTCGCATGGGACAATCTAATTCGTGGCGCGGTGGTGGTCATCTGGCTACCCCCGGCACCTATTCCGTGACCCTCGTCAAGGTGGTCGACGGTGAAACCACCACTCTGGACGGACCAGTGGAATTCGAGGTAGAACGTCTGTACGACGGTGCCCTCGAACCGCAACCCCTGGACATGATCGCCGATTTCCGTCAGGATTTGGAAGATCTGCAGGAAGAAGTCTCCGCGGCCTACATTGTGATGGACAACGCCATGGATAAAGTACAAGCTATGGAAAGTGCTCTGGCCCGCAGTCGTACCGAGGCCCCCGAATTGCGCAAGGAGCTGTACGACCTGCGCATGCACCTGCTCGAACTCGACGAAGAGATGAGCGGCAGCGACGCCAAATCAGAGATCGGTGTACGCACCGATCCGACAGTGCAGAATCGCATGTACATCGCGTACCGCGGTCTGCGTTCGACCTATGGCCCCACGGCTATGCACAAGGAGAACCTGGATATCGCCAAGAAAATGCTGGCGGACCTAAAGCCCAAGATCGAGGAAGTAAGTCAGGAAAAAATTCCGGCCCTCGAGAAAAAGCTGATGGACTCCGGCGCTCCCTGGATCGAATCCACGGTGATGCCGAAGGGGAACTAGATGCTAGATATTTAGAATAAAGAGACTAGATTGAGGTTGAGGTTGAAGTTGGGTGTCCCCACTTTGCTTCAGCCTCAATTTACTTTAGTGCTCAGTTTGCAGTGCTCAGTGCTAAATTTTTATCAGGACTATCGAATCATGCTTACCTACATTGAGCACCGAGCACTGATCATTGAACATTCCAAACCACAATATTCATGAAACACCTCCTGCCCATCCTGATCCTATTGCTCGCCTTTTCCTGTCAACGCGAGGCGACGACTAACACCAGTGTAGATCTGGTTCTAAAAAACGGTAAGATCTGGACCGGTGATGAATCCAGTCCCTGGGCAAATTGGATCGCCGTTACCAATGGAAAGATCTCCGCTCTCGGACAAGAAGGAGAAACGCCCCCCGCCGGCCGGGAAGAAATAGACCTGCAAGGCAAGCTGGCTACTCCCGGCTTTAATGACTCCCACGTGCATTTTGGTTCCGCCGGGGCCCTGCTGTTGGGGATCAATTTGCTGGATGTAAATGACGAAACACTTTTGCGGGAACGCATGCAGGAAACCACTGAACGACTACCTAAAGGTAGCTGGATAACCCGGGGAGACTGGGGTGCTTACGAAGCCTGGGGTGTGGGATCAGACGGCAGTAATACCGATAAGGTCGCCTTCACACCTCACCGCAATATGATCGATGATTTGACGCCCGATCACCCGGTATTGATCACCCGCTACGACCGGGGCGAAGGACTCGCCAATGCCCGGGCCCTGGATTATCTCGGTATTGAATCAGAATCGGGTTTGCTCGAAGGAGCGGTGTTGCGTGAAGCCATGCAAAAAATACCCGAGAAGTCACGTCAGCGGCGCATGGCGGAAACGGTACGCGCGTTGGAAGAATGCCGCAAATACGGGGTAACTACAGTCCAGGATATGTCTCGTCCCGAGCAATTAGAGCTATACCAATCGCTTAACGAGCGCGGCGAACTCACCTGCCGTATCAATTTCAGCCCTTCAGAGTTGCCCGCCTATAAAGACATGGCCGAATGGGGCTGGGTGATCGATTGGGATCATCCCGACGGTCCGCGTCCGGCCGGGGATGATATGATCTCCTTTGGAACCCTGAAAACGCATATCGATGGCATCATGGGCGCCCGAACGGCCCGCTTTTTTCAACCCTATAGCGATAATATACTGGAGAATGCCAGCTGGCGTGGTGGTTGGAGAGAGTATTCGGAGGATTTAGGGTCTTTCAAGGACATGATCCTTTCGGCCGACAGTGTCGGCATACAGTTACGGATTCACGCCATTGGTGATCAGGCAAACTCCATCTTGCTCGATATTCTCGATACGCTGGATACCTACAACGGTCCAAAAGATCGTCGTTTTCGGATTGTGCATGCGCAGGTGATCAGCCCGGGTGATTTTCCCCGCTTTCAGGGGCGCAATGTGGTGGCCGAAGTACAACCTTACCACGTTACCGACGATATGCGCTGGATGGAGGAGCGCATCGGCTACGAGCGCTGTAAAGGGGCTTACGCCTTCCGTACACTCGAGCAAAACGGATGCATCCTTTCCTTCGGTTCGGATTGGCCGGGCACCAATGCCTCCTACTATCCGATTAATCCGCTCATGGGCATCTACGCTGCCGTCACCCGCCAGACAGTCAACGGAGAACCGGCGGAAGGATGGTTCCCGGATCAACGGATACCCCTGGAAGAAGCCCTCCAAGCCTACACTTGGGGAGCTGCTTACGGGGCCTTCGAGGAAGATCGAAAAGGGACACTGGAAGTAGGAAAATTGGCTGATATTGCTGTACTGGATACCGACCTGTTCGAAACAGAACCGTCGCAGTGGCTCGAGGCCGGCTTTACCCACACGATTCTGGGTGGGAAGATCGTCTATGAGAAGGATTGATCAGATTGAGGTTGAGGTTCAGGTTCAGAGTTTCATTCCCTTTACCTCATTCTGAATCTGAACCTTACCCTATCTTTTTTCATTGAAAAATATAGCAAATACAAACGATCAGGTTCTGAGCGAAAAAACAACCATTCAAGACGTCATCATTATAGGCGGTGGCCAATCGGCTTTAGCTTGTGGCTATTTCCTGCGCAGGTTGGATGCCGACTGGGTAATGCTGGATGCTCAGGAAGAAGCCGGCGGTGCCTGGCAACACACCTGGGATTCGCTTACCACCTTTTCACCAGCCCAGTACAGTTCGTTACCGGGTTGGCTGATGCCAAAAAGTAAGGGCCCCTACCCTACGCGGGACGAGGTGCTGGCATATTTGCGTCAGTATGAGGTGAGGTACGAACTACCGGTTTGTCGACCGGTGGAAGTGCGTTCAATAAAGCGTGAAAACAATTTGTTTTACCTCGATACGACTGCTGGAAGATACATCTGTAAAGCACTGATTTCTGCTACGGGGACTTGGCAGGCACCGTATATTCCAAATGTTCCGGGCAGAAAGCTTTTTGCCGGAAGGCAACTCCACTCCGCTTTCTACGAATCACCCCTGCCTTTTCGGGATAAACGGGTATTGGTGATTGGTGAAGGGAATTCAGGTGCTCAGATTCTGGCTGATCTGCTGCCCCACGTCTCCGTCGCACA
>JASBTH010000560.1 GCA_030148525.1 Saprospiraceae bacterium
ACCCCAAACCTCATACCTAAAACCTGATAAGGTTATGCAACAAATTCCAGTACATCAGTTTCTTACGCGGGAAGAGCGGCGCGAATTATTGCAGAAAAACGACAGGCGTGCCGCTTTCGAGATCATCCATACCTGGTTTTGGATAGCTGCTGCCTTTGCCCTGGTGTATGTTTGGCCGAATGTATTAACGGTTATTATCAGTCTGTTCATACTGGGCGGTAAGCAACTGGCGTGTGCTATCATTATGCACGATACGTCGCACAGGTCCATGTTTTCCAACCCGCGGGTCAACGATTGGGTAGGAAAGTGGTTGGGTGCTTATCCCATCTTTAACGATATGTTGCGGTACCGCCCGTACCACATCCAACACCACCTGCATACTGGTCTGGAGGAAGATCCGGATCTCCTACTCACCAAAGGCTATCCCGCCGGAAAGAAGAGTATGATTCGCAAGTGGATCCGCGACCTGAGCGGCCGCACCGGCCTGCGGGGACAGATCGGTCTCTTCCTCATGCACATCGATTACTTACAATACAATCTGGGCAACAAAGTAGAGCGCCACGTCAAGGCCGGCGACTGGAAACATCACATGCGCTCGGCTGCCCGCCACTTACCCGGTCCCTTGCTGGCTAACGGTATTCTGTTTGGCGTCTTTTGGCTCATTGATGCCCCCTGGCTTTATCTGCTGTGGATAGGTGCACTGGTCACTACTTTTCAGTTTAGCACCCGCGTGCGTTCTATCGCCGAGCACGCCATGAGCGATAAGCCCACTGATCCACTCCACAATACCCGCACTACCTACGCCAACTGGCTGGAGCGAATGCTATTCGCCCCCCATCACGTGAACTACCACATGGAACACCACCTGCTAATGACGGTACCTTCCTACAACTTGCCGCGTATGCATCGGTTGCTGCTGCAAAAGGGGTTCTACAAGGAATACAGCATGTTGGAGCGGGGATACCTGCCCATTCTTCGCAAGGCGATGGCATCTTCGTAGGAGATCGCTCTGTCGCTTTGCTCCATCGCTATTAGACCGCCAGGGCCCAGTGGTCCCTGGCTATTAGACCGGAAGCAAGCTTCCTTTGAGTAGTAAGACTCTTACATACCCTTTTTCACATAAATAGACTTTAGGATACTAATACGCTAAGTCTTTATTCTAGAAGCGAGCTCGCGAGCAATCTAAGAGTTCCCCGTACGGCGAATGGTCTAAAAACGAGCTCGTAAGGGCGAGTGGTCTTCCCATTTGGACAAAAACACAATTTGTTTTATCTTTCGATAAAATAAAACAATGACCTACCAAAAAGGGAGGGGCGCCCAGTTTAACCCAGCCAACCGATTTGAATCGACCATTGCTGATGATGGAGCTACGGAGCCGGATAAGGCTACGAAATACACCATTGTGTATCCCAAGAACATACTGAACAAGGTGAACAGCCCGGATATTGGCATGGCCTGGTCCATGAATCCGTATCAGGGGTGTGAGCACGGCTGTGTGTACTGTTATGCACGAAACAGCCACAACTACTGGGGTTATAGTGCCGGGTTGGATTTCGAACAACAGATCCTCGTCAAAAAGAACGCTCCGGAGTTGTTGGAAAAGAAGTTACGCAATCCCAAATGGGAGGCCGCAGCCATTATGCTTTCCGGAAATACGGATTGCTATCAACCTGCCGAAAAAGAGTTTAAGATCACCCGGAGCTTGTTGGAGGTATTGTGGCGTTACCGGCATCCGGTAGGAGTAATCACTAAGAATAGTTTGATTCTGAGAGACCTGGACATTCTGGAAAAGCTGGCTAGCAATAATCTGGTGCGGGCTTCCGTATCACTGACTACCCTGAGTGAGGATACGCGCCGCATCCTGGAACCTCGCACCGCCACGGCCGAGCAACGTCTGCGCACTATCAGGGAGCTGAGTTCCGCCGGGGTATCGGTCAATGTTATGCTGGCACCCATCATTCCCGGCCTCAACGACCACGAAATCATTCCTATGGCGGAAGCAGCCGCGAAAGCCGGTGCTGTATCCATGGCTTCCACCGTGGTACGCCTCAATGGCGATGTAAGCGAGATTTTTGAAGACTGGGCCCGCCGCACCATTCCCGATCGTGCCGATCGGGTCTTGAATCGCATCCGCGATTGCCACGGTGGCAACCTGAATGACAGCCGCTTCGGCACGCGTATGAAAGGGGAGGGCAAAATTGCCGACGTCATTCATCAACAAATAAGCCTGGCCAGAGCCCGTTTTTTTGCCGGAAGAGAAAAGACAGGGTACAATTTGGAGCTGCATCGGGATTTTAAGTCGCCCCAGATGCGTTTGTTTTAAGATCTATCTGTCGCTTCGCTCCATCGTTTTAAGACTTCAATAGCCCGCCCGTACGGGCTTGCTATTAGATCGCTCGCGGGCTCGCTGTTGGTATTCAGACGTAGAACTATTGGTTTTGAAAACTCTTAGGACTCTACCTAAAAAAATGCTCGATCCAGAGGATCGAGCACCTGTCTTTATTCTAGAAGCGAGCTCGCGAGCAATCTAAGAGTTCCCCGTACGGGGAACGGTCTAAGAACGAGCCCGTAAGGGCGAGTGGTCTTCATTAGACGATCCCGCCGTAATGCTTACTGGTCTCCCATTCGTGCAAAGGCATCGCTTCCGGCTCACGTAATTCGTGATTGACCACTTTGCCAATAAAAAGCACATGGTCACCGTCGGTCTTAATTATATCGGTCACCTCGCATTCCATGTATCCCAGGCATTTTTCGAGAATGGGAGAATCGGTCTTCATGCCGTTGAGGAAGGAGTAACCATTGATCTTTTGACCGTCTACGGAGCTGTCCTTCGCAAAGTCATTTATCATGTCGCGATCATCCTTTCCCAGCACATTAATGGCGAAGCGATACGCTTTGCCAATCGTCTCATTGAGGTCACTGTCCTTCTGAATGGCCATAGTCACCATCGGCGGTTCAAAGCTGGATTGCATCACCCAGGAGACGGTACCGGCGGCTACGTAATCCTTTTCACGCGTATCGAGGTCTTCACCTTTAGCGCGAGTGGTGGCGATGTAAAAACCGTAGGTCAGTTTGTCGAGGATGTTTTCGGGAACGGTATGCATGGTGTTCTTTGGTTTATTTGTTCAATGTGTCTGTTGAACGATGGTGGCAGGATGATGTTCGGAGTGGCACTCATGCTCAGGCTTGGTGGCCTAGTCCGATTACGGCGGCATGGAAGTTTGGTGGTTGACCACCAAGCCTGAGCGCGGCAAATGGCCCTCCTTTAGCTTTGCGAGCGTGATTATCCATGAAGTGAATGAAAAGTGTTCGGTGCTCAGTGCTCAATTGAAGATACAATGCTGGATATGGAGTGTTATGCGGGAGCTGGCGCCTTAGGGAAGGTTGATCTGAAAGGTATTATTATCCGCTCGATCCAGCCATGCCTTTGCTAAAGCTTCGGCAGCCGGGGAAGGATCGGGTACCAGTCTCTTTACTAAAAGGGAGCCTGCGACCGGTCTAATAGTCAAGGGACCACTGGGCCCTTGCGGTCTAAAAACGAGGGAGCTAGCGACCGAGTGGTCTTAAGAAAGACCGAGTGATCTTTCCACTTCCCGGATGGTTTTGCGGGCCGATCGGCCCACACCGATCATGGTGGCCGACGCAAAACCCGTCCAATTACCGTAACCGACCAGCCAGAGATTATCGATTTCCGTGGCTTTAGTGCCCTTGGTTTGGATACGTCCGCGATGGTCGCGGGGTACCAACCCTTCCAGATGGTCCGTTGCGTAATGGAACCCCGTGCACCAGATCAGCGCATCGTACTGCTCCCGGCGATCATCTTGCCAGACTACACCGTCTTCGGTGATCTCCCGGATCTGACCGTGGCTGATCAGGTGGCCATCCCGGAAGGCCTGGCGAATAGATGGTACCAATACGATATTCCCCAGGTTCAGCTTGGAGGTGTCGAAGGTTTCTCCCTTTTGCTCGGCATAGTATTTAGCGGAGGCCACATTGAAAAGTACTCGTCCGTCGACATCCTCGGGGAGGAAATCGGGCTCCTCTTTGGTGGCCCAATGTGCGACGGAGACGTGGGGCAGCAGATCAGCCAGAATCTGAGCACCTGAATTCCCTTCACCAATCACCAGTACCCGTTTTTCCCGAAAGAGAAGCGGTGATCGATAAAAGGCAGAGTGGAGTTGCCTTCCGGCAAAAAGGCCACGGCCCGGGATATCGGGAATGTAGGGGGCTTGCCAGGTGCCGGTAGCCGAGATCAGGCCCCGGCAACTAAACAATCCATCGGACGTTTCCAGGTGAAACAAATTGTTTTCACGCCGGACCGAATGCACTTCTACCGGCCTGCGAATCGGCAATTCGTATCTCGCTTCGTATTGTCGAAGGTACTCCAACACCTCGTCCCGCGTAGGGTAGGGGCCCTTACTTTTGGGCATCAGCCAACCCGGTAACGAGCTGTACTGGGCTGGTGAAAAGGTGGTAAGCGAATCCCAGGTGTGTTGCCAGGCACCGCCGGCTTCTTCC
>JASBTH010000561.1 GCA_030148525.1 Saprospiraceae bacterium
ACCCCAAACCTCAAACCTGATTAATCATTGTACAGCTCCGGAGTAGCCGGTATTCACGTCCAGTTCGCCTTCCGATTTAGCGATTACGGTGGAAACGGTGGCATCACCAGTTACGTTCACTACGGTGCGGAACATATCCAATATCCGGTCAACCGGGAAGATAATGGCGACCCAGGCCGGATTGAGTCCTACCGATTGCAGTACGATAATCATCATAACGATTCCCGCCGAAGGAACGGCAGCGGCTCCGATGGAAGCCAGCGTTGCCGTAAGTACAATGGTCAACTGCTGGGCAATGCTCAGGTCGACCAGGTGCATTTGGGCCATGAAGACTACGGCCACGGCCTGGTACAGGCTGGTGCCATCCATGTTTACGGTCGCCCCAATGGGTAATACGAAGTTGGTCACGTTTTTGGATACGCCAATGTTATCCCTTACGCACTCCATTGTCACGGGCAAGGTAGCCGCCGATGAACTGGTAGAGAAAGCCAGAAACTGAGCCGGTGAAATGCGCTTAAAGAACTCGCGGTATTTCAGTTCCCTGGCTACGGATACCGCAATTATGGGGTATATCACAAAAATCATCAGTAGGAGCCCGAACAGCAACACCAGGGAATAACTTAGGAGTCCCCGGAAGATCTGTAATACCTCGGCCGGGGTATCAGCCATCTTGGCGATTACACCTGCCATTAGCGCAAATACAAAAAATGGTGCGGCATTCATGATCACTTCCACCATGCGCAGGAAAACCTCATTGGCACCGTCGACTACGTCGATTACTGGTTTGGCTTTTTCTTTGGGAATTAACAGCAGCATGATCCCGAAGAAGATGGCAAAAAAGATGACCTGTAGCATTCGGCCGCCGTCCGAGAGGGCGGCAAAGATGTTATCAGGTACGAAATCCACCAGGAAGTCCAGCGGGCCACTGCTTTTCATTTCCTCGGCCGATTGCATGCGTTCCTCGACCGTTTGGTTATTTAATTCTTGCTCCATCAGGGCTTCCGCATCGTCCATCTGGTCGGCGTATTCCGGGTCGTCACTGTAATTTTTACCATCCAGAATGTCCACGCCGGGAGTAGCTTTTACCCAGGCTTCGTACTTCAATCGGTTTTTCACCCGGGAATCCATAGAAATATAATCACCCGGACGCAGGGTGTTTACCAAAACCAATCCAACGGTCACGGCAAACACCGTGGTGATCAGGTAGGCAGCGAGGGTTTTTGCTCCCATGCGTCCCAGCTTGGAGGGATCGGGCAGGCCGGCAACACCCGTAATGATAGAGAAAAGGACCAGCGGGATAGCAATAAACTTCAGCAGATTGATGAAAATGGTGCCGAAGGGGTCAATCCAGTTTTTGGTGAAGGTATTCCATCCCAAATAGGAGGAGACAAAGGAATAGATAATACCGAGGATCAAACCAATAATGATCTTTACGTGCAAAGGCAGTTTCTTCCACATGGATGTTCAATCGTTTTGTTCTAAGCCTGCCAAATATATCTAAAAACAAACAGGCCGCTCAATCACCCCCGTTTTATTTTCTGTGTGGAAGCAAAGCAAGTTTTTTTTATGCAGTAGAATTTTACTCAGATGTAATTTTCCTGCAATTTTATCTTCAAAAGAACAGGTAAAAAAAGAAGCATATAGGTCGGGCGGGTAAATCTTCCTATACTTGCGGCATGGAATTGAAGAACGATCTTTTACTTCGGACGGCGCGAGGCGAGCAGGTAGAACGACCACCCGTTTGGTTGATGCGGCAAGCCGGCAGGATCTTGCCTCAATATCGGGCATTGCGCGGCCGCCTGTCCGGATTCAAAGAACTGGTGGAAACGCCTGATCTGGCGGCAGAGGTCACCATTCAGCCAGTAGATGAACTCGGAGTGGACGCCGCCATTATATTTTCGGATATCCTCGTAATCCCCGAGGCCATGGGATTACCCTACGAGATGGTGGAGAAAAAAGGCCCCCGATTCCCGGATGTCATTCAGTCTAAAACGGATGTTGCCAGGCTCATTTCCGGTGAGGATGCCGCCGATGCACTCATCTATGTGTACGATGCCATCGAGCTTACCAAGCGGGAATTACAAGGGCGTGTTCCGCTAATCGGTTTTGCCGGGGCTCCCTGGACCATCTTTTCCTATATGGTGGAAGGACAAGGGAGTAAAACTTTTTCCAAGGCAAAAAAAATGCTTTACGCTGAGCCGGAATTATCCCGGGAGCTACTCGACAAGATCACCGATACGACTATCGCCTATCTGCAACGCAAGGTTGCAGCGGGTGCTGATCTGATTCAGGTGTTCGACAGTTGGGCGGGGATTTTGAGTCCTGACCAATACCGAAGCTTTGCCATTCCCTGTTTACAACGCATTGCTGCTGCTATCGAAGCGGTACCGGTTACCGTATTTAGCAAGGGAGCGTGGTTTGCACTGGAAGACCTGGCCGGACTCGATTGTCAAACCATTGGTCTGGATTGGAATATCACACCGAAGGAGGCCCGCAGCAGGGTAGGGGATGATCTAGTATTACAGGGCAATCTGGATCCCTGCCAACTCTATGCATCCCCCGAGCAAGTGGTAAAGGCGACCCGCCAAATGCTCAATGCTTTTGGCCGGCGCCACATCGCTAACCTGGGTCACGGGGTATATCCGGACACGCCCCTGGATGGCGTGCGTGCTTTTGTGAATACCGTACAGGCACACCGCTATCCCGATATTGGATAAAGCCCGCTCAGGTGGGTTTGGTGTTCTCGGGTATTCGTTCTTTTTTTGTATGTTGAATCTCTAAACGAAAATCGATAAAGGGGTATGGGTTGGTTTAAACGTCTTAAAGATGGTATCCAAACCGCTACGCGCAACAAGAAAGAAGCGCCGGAAGGATTGTGGTACAAATGCAAGCGGTGCAAGGAGACCAGTACCACTAAGGAACTCAAAGAAAATATTTATAAATGTCCTAAGTGTAACTACCACGTACGCATAGGATCCCACGATTATTTCGATATAATTTTTGACGGCAATTTCGATTTGATGTTCGAAGAATTGAAAGCAAAGGACGCTCTTCAATTCACCGATCTCAAACCGTACACAAAACGTCTGGATGACGCTTACCGCAAAAATGATGTATCGGATGCCATAACCGTTGCCAAGGG
>JASBTH010000574.1 GCA_030148525.1 Saprospiraceae bacterium
CGGGGTGTACAGCCTGCCCTACTCCATCATTCCGGCCCGTAGGAATGATATAATCACCTGCCCGAACCGGACCGGTAACCCAAACGGGTACTTGGCCCAAAAAGGCGATTTTTTCGAATGCACCTTTTTCATCTTCGGAGGGTGCATTACCAAGTACCGCTGATTGATTGGATACGACACGTAAAACCCTCGCACCTTCCGTATTCAGGCTGACTCCTTCCGGATAGATCCCCACAATTTGTCCCGTTCGCAGGGGATCTGCATCCAACCGTGGTAACCATTCTCCGTAGTCAGCTCCACCACTGTTATAGGCCACTCCCATATTGCTAAGGTGGTAGTCCATATAATTTATACGGCTGGTGATTGTATTGGCCAGGTTGGCCCCAAAGCTAGCTGCTTCAGCTACCAGTCCGACTCCGGCTCCGGCTCCCATTCCTGAAGCGAATGCCCCGGCAGCGGTAAGACCCAAGTTTACGACCTGCGCCGTAAGGGATACGATCTGTAAGCCAAACAAGGCATTTTGTACGGTATGATCGGTCGAACTACGCCATTCGTCCTCGGTTTGCCCTTCGATACGTCCCTGGATACCCTCGGTATCGGCAAACGCCACGAAGTTGTTATTCCCATCCCGCTCTTCGTTAATTTCAATCCAAATCCCCTGATTACTGCTATGTACGTAAAGCGGATAACTACTCTTTTGGCCATCGATCCCCGTAACGCCACTTTTGTAGGTAATTTTACCATCTTTACTGATACACATTCTGACGATTCCATTCGTTTTGAATACCAGATCTTTGTAATCGGCAGTTCCAATATAATGGACAGGCGGACTGGTCATGTAATTGCCACTTGTTGACCAATAGATCGACGGCCCCGGTGTGGATCGCAAGCTGGTATCCAATGGCATTTCCGTTAGTCGACCAGCCTGTTCGGCAAAAAGCGCATAGGGCACCGAGAACAATCGAGTGCTACTCAATTGCCGGAAAGGTTGATTCGCATTATAAACCCACTTAACATCCAACCAAACACGACCGGTGGCCCAGGGCACTTCGGCGAGGCGGCCATCCTGTTCATACCCCTGCCCGATAATAGCAGAAAAGTATCCGTCGGCATCGGTGGTCAACTCCTGTACTTCCTGAAAGTGATCCAGTCGTTCCTCTCCTTCCTGCGTCCAGAGCGTAAAGTGAACCAGGATTGTCCGGTTCGCCTGGGGTTTTCCCGACTCATTCAGTGCCATAGCCTGGTAGGGAAATCCCTGAGGTGTAACCTGTGCAACAAGAGGCTGCAAGGCAAAGCACAGGAACAGTAGGAGTAGGTGATAGCGTGGCATTTTTTGTTGGTAGTTTAGATCGGGTTATGGTTTCTATAATTTCTTCTTCAATATCTTAAGGGTCTCTTGTTCGGTCGATCCATCCGGCAAGTGCAAAGTCACCGAATAAGCACCGGCTGGTAAATGATCCAGTTCGAGGGTACACCTGATTGTTGGGTCGGCCCAAACCTGAGAGTGTACCCGTCGGCCCAATGCATCCTGAACCTGAATGGTAAGCCTGTTTGTCTGATCAGTAATCGGTAATAAATCTATCCGCTCGGTAAAGGGATTTGGGAAAGCGCGGGCAAGGGGAGTACTCCTGGTGAGCGGAGTGTCCCCGGAAAAACGGATGGATGGGTAAATGTGTCCGACGCGGAGTTGCTGATCGGCTTTTGTATGTGTGCCGGGACTAATGGCACCAATAGCCCAGGAAACACTAGCCCAGTCATTTTGAATGGTTCCTGCGTTGCCGGTTACTTCCAGGCGGGTGGATTGGCCGGAGAGAATGAGGGGTAGAAAGCACATACCCATGATTCCAATCCAGATACACAAGTATTTGGTAGGATGGAATAGCGCGGGTTGCTGCACGTTAAATGCCCCACTATGTATGGATTGATTGGTAAAGGTCGTCATGACGTAACCGTTAATGTTATGATCCGCCATTGTACTCAGCTGAATACAATGATCTTTTAACGGTTAGAACGCTTCGCTATAAATTACATGAGAATAGAGGAAATCGTAATTACTTTGTGGTGAGAACGCGAATACTGGCTTACTGCAATGGGAATTTGATATCTAACTGTACGCAAATATTGTAAAAAAGATGCTAAGTTGAAACATAAATATCACACACATACTTACAGCACTCATATTCAAATAATTATAATTAGACATCGATTGCCCTATGTTTCGGATGCATAATCTTCCAGACCATCTCCCGCAACAACTCTCCGTCGGGCTTCCCGGTCGACTGGTATCCTACCCCTTTGCTTTTCATGTCGTACTCCGACAGCAAGCGCAGTACCCGGGTCACCCGAGGCAAAGGATACTGGCGCTGTGCAGCTCTGTACTCCCGCAAAAACCAGGCCGATCGAAGGCCGATCGTCGATAGCAGTTCTTTTTCCGGTGTGTTTTTCAGGTAGTGCAGCATATATACCTTGGAAAAATAATTGTACAGCGACCCCAGTACCACCGGCATGGGATTCTTTTTTGGGTTGGCTGCGAAGTACTGCACTATGCGGTTCGCTTTGGCAACATCACCCGTCCCGAGGGCTTTCTGCAACTCAAACACGTTATAATCCTTGCTGATCCCGATATTCTCCTCAATGTGTTTGGTAGTAATCTCCGTGTCCTTGGGCAAGTTTATTGCCAGCTTATTGAGTTCGTTGGCGATTTTCGCAAGGTTGGTCCCCAGATATTCACCGAGTAAATTAGCGGCATCGGGCCGGATACGAAACTTCTTGCGTTTCAAGTAATCTACAATCCAGTCGGGGACCTGGTTGTCGTAGAGTTTCTTGGCATCCAGCACCACCGCGTGCTTCTTGAGTGCTTTGCCCAGCTTGGTATTGAAATTGAGTTTTTTGTGCTTGTGGGCAATGATCAGTACCGTGGAAGGTGTGGGATTCTCCACGTACCCCTGGAGGTCCTTTAGCGTCCGCATTTCCTGCGCCTCCTTGAGGATTACCACCTGACGTTCTGCCATCATGGGATACCGCCGGGCGGTGTCGATGACCGTCAGATGGTCGGCTTCTTTACCATACAGAACAGTCTGGTTAAAGCTCTGCTCCGCCTCGCTCAGAATATTGTCTTCTGCGTATTCTACTACGGCATCAATAAAATAGGATTCATCGCCGTGCAAGAAATACAAGGGTTTGAAATCTTTGGCTCGCATCTGCTTGATAATATCCTGGTAGGTCATGGGGCTAAGATACGATGGGAAATCGGAAGTCAGAGGTCAGAGGTCAGAAATCAGAGGTCAGAAATCAGAGGTCAGAGATCAGAGGTCAGAGATCAGAAGTTGACCTGGACTGAATAGCGTTGACAGTTCTCCGTTTAAATACATTAGGACTGCCTACTGAAGACTGCACACTACAAAAACTCCTTTTGGCGAAAGCCAAAAAAATAAAACCACATTGAGCATTGAGCATTGCTAACTGAGACTGAAAACCGCCTACTGCACCACCACCCGGTGCCGGATAACCTCGCCCAAGCCCCGGACTTCCACCACGTAGTATCCCGGAGCCCAGTTCTGGAGTGGAATTACGAATCGCTCAGTCGATATGGATTGCCGATGCACCAATCGCCCCATACTATCATAGGCTCTGATCTCCCCGTTTTCCTCCTGGCTGATCACTCCGGTAAAAACGGTCAGCCAACCGTTTTGGGGAGCTGGATTTGGAAAAAACAATACGCGCGGTTCCCGGATGTACCATGCTTCGGCCGGATTGCTTACATATTCTTTTCCCGCAAGGGTTTCCACTGCCAGTCGATACACATTTTGACCGTGTGAAGGCTCCGTATCAAGGAACCTGATACTATCCGAATCGGGAATTTGGCGAACCATATCCCTGTATATGCCATCCGGATCCAGTCGTTGCCAACGAATGGCTGAAACCTGCCAGCGGGTGCTCAAATTTCCGTTCAGCACTACTCCCCTATCATCCGCCAGTCCGTTGGCAAAGAAGGAGTTGATATAACAGATCTCCGCGGCACGGTCGAGTGGCAGGGATTCACTGGTCAGGGCGGTAGATCGCTCCTCAAAAAGTGGCTCAACGGCTATGCGTGACTGAGGTAAGTCTGGCTTTCGCCAAAAAAACAAGGTATCCTGCGTCTCCGTAGCCGGTCTCAGGTAGGAACCGTCCTGCACCCACAAACGGTAGCCGGTAGTCCCGGGAACTGCGGACCACTCTAATAGCATACTATCGCCACAAACCAGGGCGATCCGCGGGCGCAAGGGGTGGTTGATCCGGAAGGTATCGGAAAGATGAACTGCCGATTCGGTCCTGATCCGCAGACGCGCCAGACCATGGAGAGTTGTCGGTATTTTCCAGCGCCAACGGCCTTCGGCCAGGGAAAGGCTATCCGTCAGTATGGTCCACCCGGATGAGCCGGGCAATTGTGCTTCCAGTACTCCGGTGCTGACCTGATCCGTATCCCACTGTACATACGTAAATGACTCGCCCGTAAAAGGCACGGGATCCGACGCCAGTGGATGGGTCCACTTAAAGCGATCTTTTGCTTTCATGCCGTACGCCAGACTAAAGTTCTGTGTTACCCCCTCGGCCATATTTCCGGAGACTACAAGCTGATACCGGCCGGCAGAAGGGTTCTGATAGGTTATCACCTCCACTGTATTCAGGGTATCATGACCACGGCGGGCCTTGAGGTCCGACCGGGCGGCAAAGGGAATTGTCCAGGGCATAATGGTGTCACCGTCCGGGGTGACCAATCGCAGGTCCAGGTCGTTCACCAGTAACCTGGCAGTGGTATCCACTGCGGGCGGATCAATCCAGGCGAGGGCTATACGCATTTGGTCACCCGGTTTTTGCACCGTCCACTCCCAGAGGAATTTGTTTTTTCCCGTAAGGGAATCCTGAATAAACCGATCCTCCATTAGGGTTTCCACAGCGGCATAAGCATCGAGGGCCCCAAAACCAGACCGGTGATCAGGTCCGGGATCACCGGTTTTCGCGGCCGATTGAATAAGAATAGCCTTGAGCAGGGCGGCAGAGGGATAGCTACCGTAATTTGCGATATGAGCTTGTTGCAATAAGGCACAAACTCCGGTGGTAAGGGCCGCTGCATTGGAGGAACCAAATAAGGCGTAGGTTACCAGGTCGGGTTTAATGCGGCCGTCGTAAGTAGGGCCGCGAGAGGAAAAACCCAACACCTCCTGAATGGTATCAATGGCTCCGACGAGTAACACGTTCTTTGCCTGTTTGAAAGGCCCCGTCAGGTTGGCTCCAGCCGGGATCCTGCCAAGGCGAGTCAATCCCTGAGCGGTCCCGTCATTACCGGAGGAAAAAATGTGCAACAATCGCGGTTCCTCGTACATGGATTGATCGAAAGCACGGGCCTGGTGGTTGTATGGCATGTCCCGATCGCCACCGTAAGAATGATTTTGCAGGAACAATTCATTTTGTCGGTATACCTCAACCGGGTCGGGCAATAGTCCGGACAGATTGGATGGGGAAAGCAGCACACCGGGAGCAACGCCGAGTCCACGAACAGAGGTATTCCCCGCTCCGCCAATCACGGTGGCCATAGCGGTAGCATGCTCGGTAGAACGTTCACTTGTGAGGCCAACATCCAGGTACCTGCCCACCAGGTCTGCATCCAGGCTGTCAAAGGCTTCCTCCTGGATAGAAACACGGATTCCGGAACCATCGAGCCATGGGTATTTATGCCGTACCCCGTTCATGCCGATTTGGGAAAGGTCCAGGTCGAGTACGGTACCTTCGGTGCCGACCCAAAGGGTATCCTGACTCACAGTTGGTTCGGGCAGAAAAAAGCAAAGCAGCAAGACGTAAATAATCAGTCGTGGGATCATGAAGAGGGACTTTTCCAGAATATACGAGCACAAGGACAATTTCAGTCTTTAAGGAGATGCTTACCAGCGAGATCTTTCACGAGGGTGCAGTGGGTGAGCAATACCGAACCTTTAATCTTGTCAGCTCACCACAAACCATTAATATTATCGGTTACACCGGGGGCGCAAATGCGCTGACCTCCAAAATGCGGACTGCCCTGCAATGGGCGGTCAACAACTACAACCGTCTGAACATGGGGCTGAACTTCACCCTGACATTTGGCACCAACTACCGGCCCTACGACATTGTCGTTTATCGCACCAGTGGTGGTGCCGGTGGCTCAGCGGGCTTTCCCAGTGGCGGGTCTCCCTATAAGTTCGTTCAGATTTTCTCCGGCATGGAAAATTACAACACTAATACGGTGGAACACGTAATGACCCACGAGCTTGGACACTGTATGGGACTTCGCCATACCGACTACTTTAACCGTTCTCTGAGCTGCGGCTCGGGCGGCAATGAAGGTAGCGGCGGCGTAGGAGCGGTCTATATTCCCGGGACACCAAGTGGATTTGACCCCAACTCCATTATGCTCTCTTGCTTTGGCTCGAATGAGGATGGTGAGTTTGGTTTCTACGACGAGGTGGCCCTGGAGTATTTGTACTGATTAACAGGTGTGAGGTGTGAGGTTTGGGGTTTGAGGTAACCTATCACCTTACCTCAAACCCCAAACCTCAAACCTCAAACCTCATAACTGATAAACCCAGCGTTTCAAGACCAGGCGTACCGGATGCGGAATCCGACTGGTCCATTTCATTTTGAGGTAATCGATTCTGCGTTCAAGCGGGCTGGGTGAGGGAAGCAGCTCAGGTACAGAAACATCAAACCGAAGGCATAGCTCATGTAAGGTACTTCCCGCGATAACCTTATCCTTGGGTAATGACCGGGCACGCCATTCCTCGTTCATCCAATGAAAAGCCCGCCAATGGGCAGGCAGTGTTGCTCGATGGGACCGATGGAAACGAATGTATTCCCAGCGGTCGGGATTGGTAAAGTTTTGCCGAAAGGCCAGTAAATCCAATCGTTCGATCTCTTCATTCAAAATCCGAATCGGAAGGAGCCAGTCGCGGTTGCCGGCACCAACCAATTGGCGGGTGCGTTCGTAACAAGCAAGCATCAAAGGGGAGCCCGGAGGCACTTTGAGAAGGTTCCCTACCACGGGTAAAACATCGTGTTTGCGAAAGATGTAGGCTTCACCCTCGGGTAGTGGCCGGAGGCAGGTGATATCAAAATCAGACCACCAGCCACCATATTCGTAGAGGACCTTGTACCGGAACAGATCGGAGAATCCGGCATAACTACCCTTTCCGTGACCAAATTCATTACCGTGCGTGTAGCGAAAAATCTGGTTTTCGGGAATAATTTTTCCGGCATCTTTTACAATCACTTCTCCCCCAACTTGTTCGGCCAAGCGACTATCATAAGTCCATAACCAACAGGAATATCCATGGGTGACATAGGAGGCCAGGCATAGCCTTTCCATTAGGGACAAATGACTGCCAATCCACAACAGATGTATTCTGTTGTTTATTTCCATGCTACTAATCAGTGAGTACGATGGATTGGGTAACTGGCTCCGACCATTCTCCGTCATTATCCTTTACACGCAAACGAACCCGGTACGTTCCGGCTTCCGGAAAGATGTATTCGATTTGTGCGCGGATGGTTTCTGTGGTATAGAATCCTTCAATGGTATACTCGTAGGCCGTGATCTGGCCGCCGTAGTCGGCATCCCGGTCAAAGCTCGCACCGGCATCGATTTGTACATGGTAAGGAGACAATTCGGCCACCACCTCCATCGACAAAGCGGGTTGTGGTAACCAGTTACCAATAACTTCAAAATCCACCGGAACAATAGTGGCATTATCAAACGCATCCCGGGCAACCAAATCGAAAGTGATACGCCCGGTAGTTTGGGGTCGGAAAGTAAGTATGCCTTCCACTGGCTGAGCGGTCACCCACTCCGCTGATTGAATCAAAATACCATCGAGATCAATCAGGCCCTCTGACTCGCGGAGTCCCTCCGCTCGTAAGCGAATCTCGCCCTCATCCTCCAGCGAAAAAGGTATATCGTATTGTTTCACGATACGCATTTTAAAGGTATCCACTAATTCCACAGCGGCATTTTTCACCAGGAAAATCGGGGACTGCCCATCATCGGAGGGACCCGATTTTTCTTTCTTGCAACTGACCAAGACCACGAGAAATCCAGTGATCATCAGCAAACGTAAAAGGGTCGTACTTTTCATCTTCATCGGAATTAGGGTTCAACATGAATCAAAGATATTGACTTTCGCTGGGCACCAGCGCGCCATTGCAGGAAATACAACCCAGGTGTCAATTCTCCGTTATTAACCTGCAGGCGATGGGCCGTAATCCCAGCGTCCAGGTCTAGCTCTTGGTGAACAACTACTTTACCCAGGGCATCCACCAAATCCAGCACTACGGTCTGAGGATGGTCACTTTCAAATCGGATCCAAATATTATCCCGGAAGGGATTGGGATAGGCCGCAGCTGCCAGGTCGGAGGGAGAAGCACCGAATACGACAACCTCATCGGGCATTCCCGCAATGGGCTCTCCGGCCCCGAGGCGGATCACATTCACAAAGGACTCCTTGAGGACGGTATTTTTACACCCGTCTTCGTCGGTTACTTCCAGGCTCACGTCGTAGGTACCCGCTTTATTATAAAAGTAATACGGCGTCATAAAAGTACTCCATCCACCATCACCAAAATCCCAGCGATAGGTATAGGTGGTACGTTCATCCAGTGGACGCAACTGAACTACGTCTCCTTCCCGAATATTAGATTGGGGCGAAATGCGGAAATCCGCTTCCGGCTTCTGAATATCGATCTCGACCGGAACCTGGACAGAGGTGCATCCTCCTTCATCAGATGCTACAAACCAGGTTGTTGATTCCGGAATTCCGGTGCTCACGTACATATCGCGACCGGCGGCCAATAGGTTATTGTCTGAATCATACCAATTGAAACTTGCTTCTGAGCTTTCACTTGCACCGATCAGGAAGAACAGATCATCAGAGCAAACCGGCAAACCGCCGTTCACTTCCACGGAGGGAGGGTCAATGGTTTGCGCTTCAAGCCGGATCTCTACGCTATCCACTACTAATTGTCCAAGGGCATCGGTTACCCTATAAGTATAAAACCCGGGAGTTAAACCAGTACGGGTAGCTCCTTCGGCACCGTCTGCCCAGATAATCGAATAGGGAGTAGCTCCGAAAGCTATCTGCAGGGAAATACCAGCTGACTGGTCACCCTCGCATTTCAGATGATCTGATATTGCAGTTACCTCAATATTGTTTTCTTCCAATACCCGAATGGCATCATTCTGCTGGGATACCGCCGAGCAGCCAAACCCATCGGTTACCCGTAGGCTTACATCGAATCGACCCAGACTTTGGTAGGTATGGACTGGCATGGTCTGATCGCTGGCCAGACCGTCGCCAAAACTCCACTCGTAAGCAGCATACGTAGTTACTTCCGGGGTGAATTGAACGGGTTCGCCAAGTACAACGTCTCCCACCGGATTGGAGGAAAAATTCGCATTTGGTGTCACTACCGAAAGGGTACGCTCGGCCAATGGTGACTGACAAGCGCCGTTTTGGGTTACTAACCCAACCACTTGTCCATCCTCTGGTTCCGCAATGGTGAACGATGATCCCACCGCAACGAGTACTCCGGATTGATTGTACCACTGGTAGCGAAGTACCGGCGCGTTCGTAGCTGCAAACAAGGTTACTGATTCGCCAGCACACAGCAGGGTGTCGCCAATAATGGAGATCGTGGGCCGGGCCGGCACGTCGTTTTCGGGTTCGAGATCCACTGTTGCCGATGCCGTATTGCCATCGCTATCAGTAACTGTGAGTGCATAAGTACCTGCTTCGACATCGGATAAGCTGCTTGACGTAGCCCCCGTGTTCCAGAGGTAGGTAAATGGCGCCAGGCCATTGAGTAGTTCGGGTTGAATCGCACCATCAGCTATTCCGGGACAGGATGGTTCCTGAGTACGTAAACTAAGTGAGAATTGACCGTCGTCAACCACTTGAATGAAAGCCGTCTCACTGACACCTTCCACACAGCCCGAAGCTGATTGTACAATTAGTTGAACGTCGTAGGTGCCGGCGACTCCGTAAGCATATACGGGTGATTCTTCGCTGGATACCCCCCCGTCTCCGAAATACCAATCATAGGTATTCCCGGGGCTGGTCTGGACCGGCTGGAAGTTGACCTCCTGATCCAAATTCACAGTTCTCCGGTCGGCAGTAAATCCACGATTGGCATCTTCCACATCGATCGACACTTCGGTGCGCAACTGGGACCGGCACTCATCAATCCCCGTTTCGACAAAAAGGGTAACTGATTCTTGCACATCGGTCAGGTCAAAGGCATTTTCGCCCGACAACAAGGTACCTGCTTGCGGACTATCATACCAGTAAAAGTCGATATCTGATCCCTGATTGGACACCCCAAACAAGGTTACATCCGCACCGGAACAAACGATACCGTCTTCACCGGCGGTACTAATCACCTCCGGATTTGCCAGGGTAGATACCCGGCTGGACACTTCAACGGTTTCCCGAACCTGTTCCCCCCGCGCATCCGTAATCGTCACTGCATAGGAACCATTAGCCAGCTCCGATATGGTAGGTTGGTCCTGCCCCGTACTCCAGGCAAAAGCATAAGGAGCTGTTCCATTAAAAACCGAAGCCTCAATACGGCCCGCTCTATCCTCAGCACACGAGTTATCCGTCACGGCAAAGGTCGCGAAAAAGGAACTCGGAGTAATGACCTCCAAATCCCGGGTTCGTTGCGAACGACAGCCTGCTTCACTTTCAACTTCCAGGGTGACCTGGTACGTTCCGGGGTCAGAATACACATTAGTTGTTTGGCTGGCGCTGCCCTGATTCCCATCCCCAAAATCCCAGAAATAACTGTTCGTTACGGAAGGTAGCAAGGCCTGAAAGGATACCTCAGTTCCCACCAGGGCTGGCTCCTGGGAGATGGTGAAATCGGCAACCGGGCGGTTAACTTCTAGCTCAATAAAGGTGCGTTCTTCGGATACACATCCTCCCATACGGGTTTCCACAAAGAAGGAAACATCCCCCCTTTGATCGTTCAGTGTGATTTGCTCTCCGACAAATCGTACCTGCGTTGGGTTATCGCCATCCAGCCAGTAGTAATCCACCCCGCTGGCGTCAGAAAAAGCCGTCAGGGTGATGTCATCGCCTGCGCAGTAGGGACCGTCCGCCAAGGATGAGATCTCCGGTGCCGGCAACTCATTCATTTGGTTTTGCAGTGTTACCTGACCCGAATTCGATAGTCCCTGGGCATCGGTGACGGTTACCACGTAAGTACCGGCAGCTAGTCCCTGCACGATAGCTCCATCTTCACCTGTGTTCCACTGAAAATCATACGGCGCCTGACCGCCAGAAACCTGAGCGACAATCATGCCGTCGTCTTGTCCGGCACAGGTAGGGAACACCGACTGCATGGTTACCTGCATGGACCCTGGATCAACAATCCGCAGGATTCGGTCGAGGACCACCGTACATCCATTTGTCAACTGACAGGTCACCCGAACGGTATACAAGCCGGATACAGAATAAGCATAGCGGACCAGG
>JASBTH010000582.1 GCA_030148525.1 Saprospiraceae bacterium
AGCCAAAAAATAAATCCACATTCAGCATTGATCATTCAGCATTGAGCATTGCCAACCGGAGACTTAAGACCTCTACAACAGCGATAACTCCACATCATACACTTCCATATCACTGCGATCAAAGGTGAACCCACGGCGCTCAAACATGTGTACCATGGGCTTATTCCCCGGCAATACGGAGGCCACCAACTTCTTCAGGTCTCGTTCCCTGGCAATGTCAATGATGTAATCGGTAAGTAAATTACCGAGACCCAGCCCCTGCCATTTATCAGCCACCAGAATCGAGTACTCCGCTTCCTCACCCCAGGCGTCTTCGATAATGCGCACTACGCCCATGAGTTCCGTTTGGCCATCCACCTCGGTTTCGGCTACAATGGCCATCTCCCGGTCGTAGTCGATATGGGTAAAACGAGTCATCCAGGCGTGGTTGACCTTGGGGATATACCCGAAGAAGCGCATGTACAGGGAGTCGTTGCTAACACCTTTCAGCATGTGCTCCATACCCGGTTCATCTTCGGGTCGGATGGGGCGAAACTGTACAGTACGGCCGTCCCTGACGGTGATCTTTTTAGAGTATTTATGCCCCGGATAGGGCGAGATCACCAGGTGCTGATAGCGGCGCTTAGGCGGGGTCGCCATAGACGGATCAAGGGCAATACGGGTATCCAGGGCGACCCCGCCCTGTTCATCCATTTTGTAGGGATTGATGTCTACTTCGGCAATTTGCGGAAAATCCATCAGCAGATAAGAGAAGGTGCAGAGCATGCGGGCCAGTTGCTCCAGGTTGACCCCTGGTTGTCCCCGGTACCCCTCCAACAGCGGGTAGATCCTGGTCTGCTGGATGAGCCGTTTGGCCAGCGCCATATTTAGCGGGGGCAGACCCATACGCACATCCTTGAATATCTCTACGGCAACCCCGCCCTGCCCAAACAGAATTACCGGACCGAATAGGGCGTCTTTCTTAGCACCGATCAACAGTTCGTGGCCGTGGCGAATCATGCGCTCTACCAGAATACCTTCCACTTCGACGTCGGGAGCATACGCCTTCACATTATCCTTTATTTCCCGAAAGGCCGAACGCACCTGGTCCCGGGACCATAAATGGAGCTTCACCCCACCCGCTTCTGTCTTATGTGGCAAGGCGGCAGCTACAACTTTTAGCACCACCGGATATCCCAGCTCCTCCGCGTATTCTTCCGCCTCGATGGAATCGGTAAAAACGCGATGGGTTCCCACTGAAATGCCGTAATATCCCAATAATTCACGGGCCTCTGCCTCGTTGAGCACCAATCTGTTTTCCTGATAAGCCCTGTTTATCAACGTCTGTGCCGCATCGCGGTCGGGCTGAAAGAGATCAGTAATTTCCGGAGGAGTTTCGTAGAGCAACTCCAGGTCCTTCCGGTATCGGGCCATGCGCAGAAACACATCCACCGCACTTTCCGGGTAGCGATAATTGGGTACCAGCCCTTCCTCCAGACACTCCCGCCCGGTGGTCACATCCGCTTCGCCCATCCAGGAGGCCAGAATAGTCTTCTGCGTTCGGCGCGACACCGACACGACGCCCTTGGCAATAGCTTCCGGGTCGTTCATGGACTGGGGGGTCAGGATGACCAGGGCACCATCTACCGTTGCATCTTTCATCATGGTTTGCAGGGCGGCGGTGTAACGATCCCGATTGGCGCCCTCCAGCAGGTCAACCGGGTTTTCGGTTTTCCAGCCAGTCGGCAATTCTTCGTTGAGCAGTTCTTTGGTTTTTTCCGTAAGGGAAGCCAATAAACCACCGTGCTGAATCAGGTAATCAGTAGCCAAAACGCCCGGACCACCCGCATTGGTCAGAATGGCCAATTGCTTTCCGCGTGGCAGGGCCTGCATGGCTAAAGCCTGAGCCATATGGAAAAGCTGAGCAACCGTATCCACCCGGATGATTCCCGCTCGCTGAAAAGCGGCATCGTATACGGCATCTTGTCCTGCCAGCGCGGCAGTGTGGGATTGGGAAGCCTGAGCACCCGCATCCGTTCGTCCGGCTTTCAATACAATGATGGGTTTGTTGCGGGCAAACGCCCTGGCCGCACTCATAAAGCGATGTGCCCGCTGCAGTCCCTCCAGGTATATCAGGATGCAGGATGTCTGGCGGTCACTACCAAAATAGTCGATCAGATCCGCCACGTCGACATCCATCATGCCCCCCAGGGAAACGACCTGAGAGAATCCCACTCCTTGCACTACCGACCAATCGAGGATAGAAGTCAGCATGGCCGCACTCTGTGAGATGAGGGCCAATCGTCCCGGCAGAGCCTGGCGGGGCGCAAAACAAGCGTTTAACCCATGGTGTGGATTCAGGAACCCCAGGCAATTCGGACCAATGATCCGCATTTGGTAGGTACGGGCAATCTTGCGAACTGATTCCTGCAAGGCTGCTCCTTCGGGGCCCGTTTCGGCAAATCCACCAGAAATAATCACCAGACCACCAACCCCGGCCTGACCACATTCTTCCACAATACCCGGTACGGTAGCGGCCGGGGTGCAAATAATGGCCAGATCGATCGTCTCGGGGACCTCCCCCACATTCGCATAGGCGCGAACGCCCAGCACCGCGCGACGCCCCATATTGACCGGAAAAAGCACACCGCTATATTCGCCGCTCAGCAAATTGCGCATCAATCCGTGGCCTACGGATCCCTTTTGACTGGAAGCACCAATTAAAGCAATGGTATCAGGCTGGAATAATTGTTCGAGTTGTCGTCGCATCCGGGGGTGATTCTACCGTTTATTAGCTAATCGAATTTGAGTTGTTTTTGCTGTCTGAGAAAGCTGCCTTCGGCTCCGCTCAGGCAGCTTTCTCAGATTACAGGGCCCAGTAATTCCGCAGTCGCCCGAGAGCTGCGTGCAGGTTTATCTCGTAAGTCTCGTGAACGCGCATCCCGGACAGGGTGGGTTCCGCCGGATTTGGATTGGGCGCTCCATTCACCCCGGCCAGGAAGCTTTCTACACAACGTTTATTCTCCAGTACATTATACCCACCTTCCAGCGTTGCAAAAACCCGGGGAAACTCCCGGGCGATCAGGCCTCCGAGTGTAAAAAAGCCTTCGGTACTCACCTTCAGATCCAAAAGCAGATCGTACTCATGGGCGTCAAAGCCTGCCGACAGAGCGACCACATCGGGTTGGAATTGCTGTACAATGGGTAAACTCATTCGCACAGCATCTAAAAAGATATCGTCGCCACTGCCTGCTGGCAAGGGCAACATAATATTGTATCCCTCCCCGGCACCGGCGCCGATCTCATCGACAAAACCATGTCCCGGATAGGCAGGATATTGGTGCAAAGACCAATACATTACCTGATCGGAATCGTAAAAAATAGTACTGGTACCATCGCCCAGATGCCCGTCAAAATCAAAGATAAGTACTCTTTTCCCCTGCTCGACCAGGTACTGAGCTGCAATGGCCACGTTATTGAACAGACAAAAGCCAGAGGCATGGTCGGCGTGGGCATGATGGCCGGGAGGACGTACCAAGGCGAAATCACCGGTCTCCGCCGCCTGAATGGTGGCTCCCACAGCATACAGAGCAGCATCCCAGCTTCCGGGCACGACCACCGTATCCTGGTCGATGCGCCCACCTTTACGACAGGCCTCTTCCACCCGTGCAATGTACGCGGGAGTATGAATTAAATCCAGGTAGGAACGTCCATCGAATAGTGGAGTTTCGGGCAGCCCCGAAAAGGCTTCCAGGCGCTTTTTGCTCTCGGGATGCATACCGGTCACATGACGGGTATGCACCGAGTTGTAGAGTATTTGCATATGCCGGGAGGGACTATCTTTTTTAGGGGAGCCTGATTGAATATCTGACATATTAGGTTTTTCCGATCTGATAATATACCAAATACCAATGGTACCGCCAGTTTACCAAAAGCCTAATTGCTTCAAATCCGTATCTGTCACCAGTCCAACCATCTTCTGATCGCGAGTGACCGGGAAGGAGCCGATGTTGTTCTCCTTCATTTGCCGCACGGCTTCTTCGATTTGGGTAAACCTATTGCCGGTAATAATGGGCTTGGTCATCACCGATTCCACCGGTGTATGCTCTTGATCAAAAGACTCCAAATCCAGGCGCATCAGATCTTTGGCTGTCAGCATCCCCACCAGATTCCCGTCGGCATCCTCAATCGGCATATGCCGGATATTCCTCCACGACATAATGGCCCGTACCAGACTAATTGGTTCCTCCTCCCGAACGGTGAAAATATCGGTGTTCATAATGGAGGCCACCTGACTGTCTTTTCCGGGCAGCGGATGAATACTACCCGATCGAAGTGAAGGCCAGGTGTGTACCGGATTATCATCCTGCTGTAATTGATGCATAGCCGCCGTCAGTTCCAGTAAAGCGTGGTCGAGGCCAAAGGCCTCGCGCAGCCGGCGCACATTACGCACCTGCCAGGCCGCCCCCGTCGTTTGATGTTCTACCCGCTCGCGAATAATGCCGAGGTAGTAGTCGATATCATCACTGGCCAGGCCCGATTTCTTCAGACCGGCTTCGGCCATGGGTAATAAGGTCTCCAGGATTAACTCGCTGGCAGTAACCTCTTTCCCCATCCAGGAAAAGATGGAGCACAATCCATGGCGGGCTGCTTTATAGAAGTTCTCCTTGGCGCAGGAAAAAGAGGCTCGCTCGTGTAAATGGTACGTGTCTTCGGGTTGCCCTAACATGAGGCCCAGCCAAAAGGCAAAATTGGCAATTTCGTCCACCCGGGTCGGGCCGGAGGCCACGTACCGGTTCTCGATCCGCAAATGCGGACGACCGCCCCCACGGCCATAGCAAGGCCGGTTCCAGGTGTAGACCGTTCCGTTATGCACCCGCAGGGCACGCAGAGCCGGCACGTCTCCGTTGGCTATTGCCAACAGGCTGTCTTCTTCTACCGGCCGGGTCACCAACAATGGGAAACGGGCAATATGCTCCTTGAATAAATCTGACACAGAGTTTTCCAGCCAGTGATCACCAAAGAATACCCGGGCCTGTTTTTCGCGCAAATGATTCAGGGAGGTACGCATATCCAGGCTTTGCCGAAACAGGGCAATGCGCGTTTCCATCCACAATTCACGTCCGAACAAGAAGGGGGAATTCACGGCTGCGGCCAGTACCGGCGCCGCAATTTGCTGCGACCAGTTGTAGGTGCGCACAAAATCGTCCGGCGCTACCTGTAAATGCATCTGAAAACTGGTATTACAGGCCTCGTACAAGACGGAATCGAGCGAAGCAATAAGCTCATTGACCCCCTGTATCTGAATATCAAATGCCTTACCCCTGGTCATCCGCATGATGTCGTTCAGGATTTTATACCGCTCCTGAGGACTCATGTAATCAACGGTGAGATGCTGGTGATTGATAGTTGGAAGAATACCACACAGCAATAGCTTTTTATGCTGACGAGCAGCAAGCTCTTCTACCTTTTGCCACTGATCATTAAGATGCCGGTGGGTTTCACTCAGGGCCTTACCCTGGATCACAAACGGATCCAGATTAATTTCCAGGTTGTAGCGTGCAATTTCCGATGTTAGATGCGGATCCGTGGATTCCTCTAAAATCGCCGGACCGGCCAGCGATGGTGTGAAATCGGCATCGAGTACGCATAATTCCTGCTCGGCTCCCATGCGAATGGGAGTCGTTTCAAACTGCCCGCTACCCAGCATGATATCGAGGGCTTCCACATCGTGAAGCAAGTGCCGCAAAAAGTCTTGCCGCATTTTGGGCGTTTGTATCGCCGATACTGCAAAGTCACCCATAGCTATAGGTTTTAGGATTGATCCTGTCGCTTAATAAGCAACAGGGGAACGTGTGTTTCCAGCGCCATGCGCTTGGTCGTCGACCGGTGAAATAACCGATCGATCATCGTGTGTTCGGGGGCGAACATCATCAACAGATCAACCTCATTGGTTTCGACAAAGGAATCCAGTGCTTCGGTAACTTCCGATCCCTCCAATTCGTGGACGGCAATTTTCGTATTGGCTGCATGTTTGTTGAATACATGTTCAAAATCATGGAGCGACACCATAGCCGGCTCTATCTTACCGTCCTTTACGTGTACTACGTGTAGCTCTACTTCGGCAGACGGCAGGATAGCCATTGCTTTCTGCAGGTAAAAGGGATCGGATTCCCGCATTTCGGCAGCGTAAGCAACTTTCCTGATCTCTTTTATATGTGCGTGCTCCGGAATAACCCATACCGAGCAAGAAGCACCCCGAATGACACCGGTAGTTACGCTACCCAGTGTTTTTTCCAAACGATTATGTGTACCCTTGGTCCCCATTACGATCAAATCCACATCTTCCTGCTTGGAATGGCGGTTAATGATGGTGACCGGGCTGCCAATTTCCACATGCCCCGTCACCCGGGGTACCCGTTGGAAGGAATACCCCATTTGCAAAAGGGAGATACCCATTTCGGTAAAGGATTTTAAAGCAGTATTTGCCAGCTCTATTTTATCCTTAGTAGCACGTGCGGAAAAGACCGGAAGATCAGTCGGCACGTACTCCGGGAAAACGGTATGGATTAACTCAATGGAGGCATCCCATTGATCGGCCAGAAACAAGGCGTGACTATAAGCTCGCTGTGCAGTAGCCGAGAAGTCGGTTGGTACTAAAATCTTTTGAATATTCGCTCTCATTTATATTTGGTTTTATGTCGCTTTTGCTTAAAACTGGCCCAAACTCTCCGCGCAGCCCCTTGAACCGACAACTTCACTGGTTCTTTGGTTTCTATGCTTAAGACTTGGCCATTGCTCCTGTCCGCGTCGAGTGGGCATGGAGCGTCGAGTATCTTAACCACTAAAGTGGTTTGTTTTTTTGATTGCCCGCTTATCACCACAACTAAAGCTGTGGACTTAGCTGTGGACTTAACAAACGTAACAATCACACCGTGGACCGTGGACCGTGGACCGTGGACCGTGGACCGTCCGCCGAAGCCCGTCAGGGCGTAAGCTGGGGACTTTGGACCTTACTAAGTACGCCCCATTTTTTGGTCAATCGGATGAGAAACCTCAAACCACTCCCTGAGATTTATCACCCCTTTGCTTTCGCAAAAAAAGTAGGTTGTTAGCACAATCAAACCTACCGACCATGAGAACGAATGCATCCCAACTCCCCTGGTCAACCGTATTGTATACGGTATTGGCATTGGTACTTTCGCTAACGGCTTTCCTGTTAAATCCCTGGCAATTAAACTGGGCCCCCACGGTCTTGTTGACCCTGGCCTTTTTCCTGGCCATGGAGTTTGGCATGTTGTGGATCCGCCACCGGCCGGAATACGGCCGGTTATTCCTGTGGGGCTTATTCCTCTTACTGGCCCTGCTCCTGTTGATTGGATAAAAAAAGGGGTGCTTTGGAAGCACCCCCGCTTAGAGCGTGTTTGGGATTTGTTTTTGATGGCGAAAATGTCTAGAATTTGGTTCTCACAAAGCCTTTTTTGAGCTTCGTAGCATGCTACGGGGCGAAAAAAGGCTGCAGTGAGGTTCAAATATACCGCTTCCGAAGTGGTTTGGAGTCCCAGCACGAAGTACTGCGGAGCAAAACCACTTCGTTGTCGGTATAGATGGATTAGTTGGCCGTCGGTTGGCGGCCATTTTCTTTATACCAGATCGGTCGATTCTCCCTCGCCTGGTTGTTGCGG
>JASBTH010000591.1 GCA_030148525.1 Saprospiraceae bacterium
GCATCGCCTTCGCCGAGCAGTACCGCGAAACGGATAACCTCTGCGTGACCATGTTCGGTGACGGTGCCGCCCGCCAGGGTTCCCTGCACGAATCCTTCAATATGGCCATGACCTGGAAACTGCCGGTATTGTACATCTGTGAGAATAATGGGTACGCCATGGGTACTTCCGTAAAGCGCACCTCCAATGTTGCTGATCTGGCTAAACTGGGTGCCAGCTACGATATGCCCAGCGAATCGGTCGACGGGATGAACCCTGAATCAGTACACGATGCCGTAAGCCGCGCTGCCGAGCACATCCGTGCCGGAAAAGGGCCGTACTACCTCGAAATCAAAACATACCGCTATAAGGGGCACTCCGTTTCTGACCCCGCTAAATACCGGACCAAGGAAGAGGTGCAGGAATACAAAGATCGGGATCCGGTGAAAATGACCGAAGCGTATATCCTGAAAGAAAAGATCGCCACGGAAGATGAGATCAAAGAGATCAAGTCCAATGCCAAAAAAGAGATCGACGATGCCGTGAAATTCGCCGAGGAATCACCTTTCCCCGATCCCGCCGAACTCTACACGGATAATTATCTGCAGGAAGATTATCCTTTCATCAAGGATTAAGGTGCTCGATCCTCTGGATCGAGCCGAATGTTCAAAAGGGCTTCTTTGTCGTTAACGACGAGGAAGCCCTTTTTTTTGGAATTGGAGAGTTGGGGAAAGGGGGAATTGGGGAGTTGGGGAGTTGGAGAAAGGGGGAAAGGGAGAATTGGGGAATTGGGTCGATCCTTTTTTGAGGTCATGTATCGTGCCCTTGTTATGAATGGCCACGAATTAAAAAAAACATTAATTAAAAATTAAAAATTACCAAACAGGTATACCATCCCCGCCTGCAGGATCATCGTCCCATCGATCAGGCCCGAAAAATAGTAGTCGTGCCGCTCGGGTGTTGCGCCCCAGACGAGGGCTCCGGCGATAAGGATAGAAATGCTCCAGGCCAGAAAAACGGGGTCGGCATAGGTATCAATGCGCCAGAGCAGCAGGGCTACAACCATCGCCAGGACCAACAGGCCCAGAGAAAGCAAGCGCGCACGTTGCAGACCCACCGATCCGGGAAGGGTGCGCACTTTGGTACGGGCATCCACTGCGAGGTCGCGAATGTCGAAGGGAATCGTGATGGCAAAAATGAACAGGAAACGTTGTAAGCCAAGCAGCAGGGCCGGGAATTGCCTACCCAGATTAGCCTGCTGCGTGGGCAGTACCACCGTGACCCAGGTCCAGACCAAAGCCACGAGAAAAATCTTCAGGTAGTTGAAATCGCGCAAACGGCGGCGACCCCGGAAAACCGGCAACACGTACAGCACTGAAAAAAGAGCCGGGACCAGGGCGCTGACCTGCACCCATCCGGGCAATTGCAGATAAAAATAGAGGCTTCCTGCTCCGGCCAGCAAGGCGTAGAGGATGATGTCTAACCTCCGCCGGGCGATGGTCTGGAAACGAGTGGTAGGGGGCAGGCCTTTCAGCTTTTCCAGAGCAATGATGCGGTGAACGGCGTACAAACTCAGGGTGGCGGAGAACACGAATCCTTCCAAATCGGTCAATCGCCAATTCCCTAGAAGGAGGTAGCGGGTTTGAGCAACCAGTGACAAGGCCGCCAGGGCGATCCAGGCGTTGCTGTACAGCACCAGATCGACCAACTGTGTCAGGAGTCGCCGGAATAAAGCCATGGCCTTGGTATTGGCCGACCCGTTTAGAAATACTTGAAATTATGGTCGTTCTCTATCCGCTGCAGGGTCTCAAAAATCAACTGGATCACAGCCTCTACATCCTTGCGGTGCGCCATTTCCACGGTGGTATGCATGTACCGCAGGGGCAGGGAAATCAGCGCGGAGGGCACCCCGCCATTGGAATAGGCAAAGGCATCGGTGTCTGTCCCCGTGCGGCGCGAAGATGCTTCCAGCTGTAGTGGAATCTCCTTTTCCTCGGCAGTGTCGATAATGAGGTTTAGCAGCTTATTGTGGACAGCCGGAGCGTAGGTCACCGTCGGGCCATTCCCGGTTTTTACGTCCCCGTGCTTTTTCTTGTCGATCATCGGAGTGTGGGTGTCGTGGGTAACGTCGGTTACGATGGCCACGTTGGGTTTGATCGATTGAGTGATCATTTCGGCTCCGCGTAGTCCCACTTCTTCCTGAACGGAATTCACAATGTACAGGGAGTAGGGGAGGTCGATCTTTTGTTCGTGGATCAGGCGAGCAACTTCAGCGATGCAAAATCCACCCATGCGGTTGTCGAGGGCTCGGCCAACGTAGTATTGTTCATTGAGGATCTCCAGGGGGTCGTCGAAGGTGATGACAGCTCCAACGTGGATGCCCATCTCGAGTGCTTCCTTTTTGTTCTCAGCACCAACATCGATAAAAATATTGTTGATCTTGGGCGTGAGCTTGGCGTCTTCCCCGTGGCGAGTATGAATGGCCGGCCATCCGAACACGCCGCGCACGATACCGTTTTTTCGGGTGTGGATGTTCACCCGCTTCGAGGGCGCGATCAGATGATCGGAACCGCCGTTGCGGATCACGTGAATGAACCCATCGTCGGATATGTAATGCACGAACCAGGAGATCTCATCCGCGTGACCTTCGATCACTACTCTATACTCTTTTCCGGGATTGATCACCCCATATGCGGTGCCGTACTGGTCAACTTGCCATTCGTCGATGTATGGCTTGATGTATTCGAGCCACAGTTGTTGTCCCGAACTTTCAAATCCGGTAGGAGATGCATTGTCCAGGTATTTTTGTAAAAAAGCCTCTGATTGAGCGTTAATGATGGGCATAGTCCGTGTTTGTTGCGCTTGGTTTTTAGGGCGTTAAATTAGAAAATATCTATTCAGGTAGTCGACCGACGAGCGAAAATAACACATTAGGACCAGGTCTCCGGTGATTTCCGCCATTTGGCCAATAACTGCTGTTCCTCTGCCGTAATGTACTTTTGATCGGCAGCTTCCGCCAAAAGGATGTCGTAATTACTCAGGGTCTGGAAAGAACAGTCGGCTTCAGCAAAGGATTGCACCGCCCGGTCAAAGCCATAGGTGAAAATAGCGAGCACCCCGACCACTTCGGCCCCGGCTTCCCGCAGGGCTTCTACCGCTTCAATGCTGCTGCCACCGGTGGAAATAAGGTCCTCAATGACAAGTACCCGTTGTCCTTTATCGAGTTTTCCTTCGATGCGGTTTTGGCGTCCGTGGGACTTGACTTTACTGCGGACGTAAATAAATGGACTTTGCAGGCGATCAGCCAGTAGTGCGCCGTGCGGTATGCCGGCAGTAGCTACTCCGGCTACGGCATCAAATGGCTCAAACCCCTTTGACGCAGCTACAAATTGATCAATTACAAACGACCGTACTTCCGGAAAAGATAGCAGTGTCCGGTTATCGCAATAGATAGGCGAACGCCAACCTGAGGCCCAGGTAAAGGGCTTTTGCGGGCTAAGTTTTATTGCCTTAATTTGCAAAAGTTTCTTTGCTATTTCCCGTTCCGCAGACATAGTCAATACCATTACTTTTGAGAATGAAAGCGCAAATCTACAAAATCTACATCAATGGGACTCCTCTTCAGCTAATCCCTCAAGATGTTGACCGGCCCGAATCAAGCGACAGTCACCTCGTAACCCGTTACCCGGGCATGGCTAAAATGCT
>JASBTH010000007.1 GCA_030148525.1 Saprospiraceae bacterium
TATAGTTCAGGGTTTTTACAGTAGTGGTTAGGCTTTCTTTAGGGTTATCGGGGCGAGGTGTTGCGATTTCCGTGTCTAAAGTGAGTTCGGGAAAGATTTGGTCAACTTCTTGCGAAAGGAAGCCGATCTGTTGGCCGTCGGGTAAATTCAGATGGGCATATTCGTTTTGCCGAAAGGCATAGGTTTTGGGTTGTAGGGCCATGATCTTGTTCAGGGCTGAGAGTGTTAAAAAATGTGTGTCTCGCAAAAAAAAACGGAGATTACACAGATGAAAGAATCACACAACCAAGACAAGCCACATGAGATCTTTGATTTCAAGTCGTTTGAAGAGGCAGCGATAAGCGGCCTACAGTCAGGATTGCCGTTGTTCGGCGATGGAGGGATTCTCAAAGCTTTGGTTAAACATTTGGTGGAAGCATCGTTAGAAGGCGAGCTAGACTACCATTTGTCGGAGCAAAAAGCTTCAGAAATTGCCAATAAACGCAACGGCAAGGGTCGTAAAAAGAAGATACGCACCAGTGTTGGTGAGTTAGAGATACAGACCAGTCGTGATCGGCGGGGAGATTTTACACCTCAAACGGTAGGTAAGTGGAACCGGGAAATCGGTAGTGGTTTTGAATCGCAGATACTAGAGCTCTATGCGATGGGGAATAGCCAGGAGGATATCCGGGTACATTTAGAAAAGATGTACGGGGCAAGCTTGAGTAAAGGGGCCATCAGCGCCGTTACCGACCGGATTTGGGTTCAGGTTCAAGAATGGCAACAGCGTCCTTTGGCGAGTTTATATGTGCTGATCTACCTGGATGCGATCCATTACAAAGTACGCGAGGAAGGCCAGGTAGTCACCAAAGCAATTTACACGATATACGGCGTAGATGCTCATGGTAAGCGAGATCTATTGGCCTTGCATATCGGTCCTGGCGAAGGGGCTCATCAATGGTCTTTATACATCGCAGATCTCAAACGCAGAGGTGTAGAGGAAGTGCTTTTCTTTGCCATAGACGGGCTAGCAGGATTTAGCGAAGCCATTCACCGAATCTACCCGCAAGCTACCATCCAGCGCTGCATAGTGCATATGATTCGCACAAGCTTGCTTGGGGTAAGTGACAAGGACCGTAAGACAATTATCCGGGATTTACGCACTATCTACCAGGCTAGTGATGAGCGTGCGGCATTATTTGCCCTGGAAGAGTTTGAAGCGAAATGGGGCAAGCGTTATGTTCATATCGGACAAAAATGGAGGGATAATTGGCTTGAATTGACTGCTTTCCTTGATTTTGGCCCCGAAATCCGGCGTATGATCTACACCACAAATGCGGTAGAAAATGTCCATCGACAAATGCGAAGGGTCACCAAAACGAAAGGAGCTTGGTGTACGGACAATGCACTAATAAAGCAGCTGTATATGAGCCTGATGCGCAACAAAAAATCCTGGAATAGAGAAGTGTTTAGTTGGTCTACGATCCAGCAAGAACTGATGGCACTATATGGCCAACGGTACACAAATTACGCGGAGAAGAGCAGCTAGGCGGCCGCGCCAGATCATCAGACTCGTCTTCCGGCCTACGGCCTCCAGACTTCGTCTGATGATCTGGCGCTAAGAATGGTGCTATGAAGAATATTAACCTTGAGACACACATTTCTAAACACTCCCAATCTCCAATTCCCCCTTTCTCCAATTCCCCGTTTCACCGCTCGTGAATAGGCCCCTCCCGGTGCTTCAAATGCCCGCCGGCACGACCGCTGAAGAAGGTGACGATTTCGGCCAGGATAGAGAGGGCGATCTCCTCGGGACTGGCAGCGCCGATGTCGAGGCCCACCGGGGAATGAATGCGCTTCTCGTCGGCGACCGTCAGGGAGCGGTCGGCTTTGTTGAGGTCGGCGTACATCTTGAGGGTGCGTTTGCGTGGTCCGAGCAGACCGATGTAGGGAATATCCGTTTCCAGCAAGGCCTGCAGGTGACGCAGATCGGTGGCGTAATCGTGAGCCATGAGGATGGTTGCCGTATACTCATCGATGAAGGGTAAATCTTCACTTTTGCTGGGGATGATATCGGTAGCGAGGTCGAAGGCAACCCGGTCCAGCTTTTTCGGATTGGCCACGACAGTGAGGCGCCAGCCCAACTCATGGGCCTGCCGCAATAGCGGATAAATATCGTAATTCCCACCCTGCACGATCAGGTGAATGGGCGGCGGCAGGAACTCGACAAAACACTTGACGGCTTGCGAGTCGATAGTGAACTCCGTGAGTTTAGATTTCTTTTTGGCGAAAGCCTGATGAACCGCATCGAGGATATCCGGATGTAAGTGCTTGGCAAAGGAAGCATCGTCTTTATACAGCACGACCTTACCCTGCGGCAGCTCATCGTGATCGGATTCTACGACGGTAACCAGCACCTGGGGCTTGCGCTCCTCACGGGCGCGCTCCAACTCGTGGATGGGATGATCGGGATTATCCTCGGTGATGGGGGTGATTAGGATATCGATGATACCGTTGCAGCCCAGGCCGACCCCGATCTGGTGGGCATCATCCTCGGTGGTGTCGTAGGTGACCACCGAGGGTTTATCCTGCATGATGGCCATCTTGGCGCGGCGCAGGGCATCCCCTTCGAGGCAACCACCACTGATACCACCGACCCACTGGCCATTTTCACTAACGAACATGCGGGCGCCGGTACGGCGATAGCTGGAACCATCGACCCGTACCACCGTCGCCAGGGCCGTGCGTTCCCCCTGGTCTTTTCGAGTCTCGTAAGCGTCAATTATGGCATTAATCTCCTTCATGGCCGGGAACTATTCGTTTTTCTGTTAAAAATCCCATTATATTATAGGTGATAGATAAGATCGAAAAATTTTATTCGTAAAATTAGAACGATGCTATTAAAAGTTTGACCGAAGCTATCGCCTCCGTCATTCTAACCTAACAAAAACTGTATGTCTTCTGCTCTGTCCAGTCATTTAGCTACCCGCCGCCTGGAGGAAATGGTCGAAAACCGCACCGCGTATTCCTCCGATGAGGCCGAACTGAATGTCTATGAGACGCATATGCAGGCCGAAAAAGTAAGCCTGACATTTGATGCGCCCGTCATCGCCAGTATGATCGAGGGCAAGAAGATTATGCACCTACCCACACTGGATCCTTTCGAGTTTTTGCCGGGGGAATCCGTAGTAGTACCGGGTGGGCAGACCATGGTGATCGATTTTCCCGAAGCTGATATGGAAACGCCGACCCGGTGTCTGGCATTGGCCATTAACCCCGAAAAGATCAAGCAGACCGTCAATCAGTTCAATCAGCTTGCTGATACCGGCGACCCCGAAGACTGGGATGTGGATGATGCTAATTTTCACCTGCTTCACGATCGGCCCATGCAGATGCTGATCGATCGCCTGATCCGGGTGTATACCGAGGGGCATCCCAGTCGTGATGTATTTGTCAATTTCATGTTGCAGGAGTTGATCATTCGTTTACTACAGTCCAAAGCCCGCAAGCTGTTGCTGCGCGAACAGGCGGGACCCGGGCACGAGCGACTGCGCCACGTCACTGCTTTTATTGCCAATAATTTGCAAAACGATCTAACCGTTGATGACCTCAGCGAACAGGCCTGCATGAGCAAACCACATTTTTTTCGGTGTTTCAAGAATACTTTTGGCATAACTCCGGTAGAATTTATCAATGCGCGCAGAATTGAGTTGGCCCGAGAGTTGCTGGCGACGACCGACCGATCCCTGACGGATATTTGTTATCAGATTGGATTTAATAATACCAGCTATTTTAGTCGATTATTTAAGCGGTACGAACAGTTGTCGCCCTCCGCTTATCGCAAAAAATACCGTTCGCGGTAGTGGAAGTTGGCTGCTGCCAAAAGTCACCACGCCGATCTGGAAATAATACTAGCTTAGCCCCGGCTTTAGATTCCCCTTTTGCGGAAGCGTGTACATTCCTTGATTGCCCGTGAACCAACGAAACCTAAGTGTATGAAATGGACATATAGCATCCAGCAGAAAACAACGGCTGCCATCGTTCTGGCGGCAGTTATCGGTGTGACCATGCTGACCAATCTGGTTGAGCGCAACCGCTTCCAAAGTCTGGACCGGTCGCTGGAAACACTGTATGAAGATCGCCTGATGGCCGAAAGTTACCTCTTTCAGATTTCGGAAAACCTGCACCTGCAGGAAGAGTTGATCTGGGCCTGTGTGTCAGACAAAGGACATGTTGGTTACAGTCCCGATACCGATGTGGCTGCTCTGCGTGCCGAACGGAAGCAGGTGATGGAAAAGTATTATGAAACTTACCTGACCGATGAGGAAGCCATCGAGCTGAATCATCTGCAAACAGCCTTGAATCGACTCGATGAATTTGAGCATACCATGAATAAGTCGGCCGAAGCCGATGAAGTTTACCTGGCGGAATACGAAGCGATTACCCGCGATGCTTTTTCAGCGCTGCACGCCTTGTCCAATATTCAGACGGAAGTCGGAGCCGATGTCAAAGACAGGTCCCGCAAATTGATTCACGGCAGCATCTCTTTTTCCCACGTTGAGATGGTCATTTTGCTGGTACTGGCGATAATTATTCAAGCTTTAGTCTTCTCCTCTAAGTCCCTGGCAAGCGTGGTTAAGAAGCAGCACCCGATCAATCTAAATTGACAGGTTTGAGGTTTGAGGTATGCGGTTTGAGGTGTTTAAGGCCTTTTGGGAAAACAATGACCATCTCCGTCCGATGGCTATCAATTCTTCCATTTCCAAGCTTTTTGATGCCTACGATGCAGCCGTGGATGGACAGGAAATGCGTCGGTTGTATTTCGAATTGGAATCGGCAGTAGGTACGACTTAAACCATTCTTAAAGGAGGTTCGGTTTCTGACCTCAACCTTAACCTGAGCCTGATCCTTTTCAGTCCGCCGTAACGCAGTGGTGCAGGTCCTCCCACCGAACTCCTGCGACGTTCATCGGGTTTCATAAAATACCGCACAGATGTAATGCGTTATTTGTCATTACCTTGCGGTAAAAGAACAATAGCGTTCCGTCACTGACCCGACACTATGAAGATCGATAGGGAATTCCTTCGGATGCGCGTGGTTGCCTGGTACGAAAACACTCGTCCGGCGCGGCAGCGCATCATACATTTTTTTCAATCAGCCTGGGCGAATCGACGCCGGGGACTGCGCTATGGCCTGTATGCCGGCGGAGGAGGAATCCTGCTGCTCGGCCTGCTCGTAGTGCTGGTGTATTACGGTGCCTTCGGTAAGATGCCTACTTACGGAGAGTTGAAAAGCATTCAGAATAATACAGCTTCCGAAGTATATGGTAGTGATGAGGTCTTATTGGGCCGGTATTTCGTGGAGAACCGTGTTAATGCCGATTTTGACGAAATCCCCATTCACCTGGTCAATGCATTGGTGGCGACCGAGGATGCCCGCTTCTTCGAGCACTCCGGCGTGGATGCCCGCGCCCTGGCCCGCGTGGCGGTAAAAACCGTTTTGCTGGCCGACCGGTCCTCGGGTGGCGGTAGTACGATCAGCCAGCAACTCGCCAAGAACTTATACCAGCGACGATCCTACGGGCCGCTCACCATCCCCGTCAATAAGCTACGCGAAATGTTTGTGGCGCGCCGCTTAGAGCGGGTGTACGCCAAGGAAGAATTGCTACGCCTCTACCTGAATACCGTGCCTTTCGGCGAAAATATGTTCGGTATCAAGGTCGCGTCCCAGCGGTTTTTCAATAAATCAGCCGCTGATCTGACGGTCGAGGAAGCCGCCGTATTGGTGGGCATGCTCAAAGCTAATACCTACTACAATCCGCTGAACCACCCCGAGCGCGCTAAAGGCCGCCGCGATGTGGTGTTGAAGCAAATGATGCGGTACGAATACCTGGATTCGGCCCAGGTGGATTCCCTGACGGCTTTGCCACTAACGGTGGATCAGGCTGAAGTGGGCTACGACGATGGCCTGGCCACCTACTTTCGGGCTCACCTGCGCCAGGAATTGGAAGCCATTCTGGCAGATCATCCCCGTCCGGACGGTACTCCGTACAACCTATACACCGACGGCCTCCGGATCTACACGACCATCGATTCGCGGATGCAGCAATACGCTGAAAAAGCGGTTCGCGATCAAATGAAACGCATCCAGGCGGCCTTTGAGCAGGATTGGGGATACAGTAAACGCAATCCCTGGGGTAGCGACGAAACCCTGATGCGGGCCGTTCGCAACTCCCAGCGTTACCAGCGCCTCGAAAAGCGCGGATACAACGAAGAAGAGATCCTGGCTACGTTTGAAGAACCAAGAGCGATGACGGTCTTCCAGTGGGAAGCCGATTCTATGGCCACCCGAATGACGCCCATGGACTCGGTGAAGCACTACCTCACCCTGCTCAATGCCGGTTTTTTGGCCGTAGAGCCACAAACCGGGTTGGTCAAGGCCTGGGTGGGCGGTATCGATCACCAATACGTGCAGTACGATCACGTGAAGGCACAGCGCCCGGTAGGGTCCACCTTCAAACCACTGGTCTACACCCTGGCACTGGAGAAGGGATTTGATCCCTGTATGTACATTCAGAATGAACGCAAGGTCTACGAGCAATACGAGGATTGGTCGCCCCGCAATTCCGATGGGAATTACGAAGGGTATTACACCATGGAAGGAGCTCTCAGTCACTCAGTCAATACGATTACCGTAGAATTGCTTTTGCAGGCCGGAGTGGACTCCGTGCGTACCCTGGCCCGGCAAATGGGTCTTGCCGGTCCGCTGCCAACAGGTCCGGCGATCGGACTTGGTGCCGTAGATGGTTCCTTGCTAGAACTGAGTACGATGTACAGTACCTTTGCCAACGGTGGCGTACGGCCGGTGTTGCACTACCTCGATCGTATCGAAAATGCCGATGGTGAAGTGATCGTGTCCTTTAACCGGCCCGATCCCAGGCGCTTTGAGCGCGTCATCCGTCCCGAAACGAACGCGGTGATGGTCAAAATGCTGCAATCGGTGGTGGACAGCGGGACGGCCCGTCGTCTGCGGTACGAGTTCGGCCTTTACAACCAACTGGCCGGTAAAACCGGTACAACGCAAAACCAGTCAGACGGTTGGTTCATGGGCGTCACCCCGTCGCTGGTAGTAGGCGCCTGGGTTGGTGCAGAATCGCCTCAGGTACACTTTCGATCAATGCGCGTAGGGCAGGGATCGAGTACGGCCCTGCCGATCGCGGGGCAGTTTATGCAGCAATTATACCGCGACAAAAGTTTCCGTTCGTGGCGAAACGGCCAGTTCCCTCCGTTACCGGATTCGGTGGCCTATACCCTCGACTGCCCGCCCTATCTCGAAGACCCGCCGGTCGCCGAAAACCTCTGGGACCTGTACGAAGAGAATCCCGATTTCTTCAATCGCCTCTTCCTCGAGCTGCGCGACAACAATAAATACTTCGGAGCCGATCTGGAGCTACGCCGCCGTCGCAACAACGAATCCGACGAGGAGTATTTCTGGCGCATGCTGGAGTACAATGAGCGCGTACAACGCCGGGCCGAGAACACGCTGCGCGAGGAGCTCAAATACTTCTGGAGTGAGAAGTTGTTCGGCGGGAATAAGTCGGAGGATAAGAAGAATGAAGGGGGGAATTGATAAATGGTCCACGATGGACGGCTTACGATGCACGGCCGACGGTAAACGGCTCACGGTTTACGGGTAGGGTTAGAGGTTTATGGTCGGTAATACCCTCGGTGTATCTCAGTGACCAGTAAGCTATGCTAAAGAGCTTTTTTCCCCTTTTTCACGCAGTGGCCGCTAAGGTTCGCAGTGGTTCGCGAAGGGGGAATCAGGATAGTCAGGATGTGAAAGAATAGTCAGGATATTCTCGGTGCATCTCAGTGTCTCCTCTGTGAATCTCTGTGACCAGCCAGACATGCAAAAGAGCTTTTTTTCCTTTTTCACGCAGTGGCCGCCAAGGCTCGCGGTGGCTCCTTTGCATCAGAATAGGGTGTCCAGGACAAAACTCCATGAAACTCCCTGCGACTCCATGGTTATCCTTTGCCAAGGGCACTAAAAGTCAGTATCATGCCAGACCATTAAACCAACCAAACCATGTACCTCGCCGAAAACAAGAAAAACGCCATTGCCTTCTACAAAATGGCCTACGATGGCAATCCCCAGAAAGCCGTCGACCTGTACGTAGGCGACGATTATATCCAGCACAACCCGGCCGTGGCCAACGGCACGCAGGGGTTCATCGATTATTTTGAGCGTATGCAACGGGAGTATCCCGACAAATCCATCGACTTCGTTCGCTGTATTGCCGAGGATGACCTGGTGGCCCTGCATACGCATCAGGTCTGGCCCGGAAACGACGAATACGTGACCATGGATTTTTTCCGCTTCGATGAGCACGGAAAGATTGTGGAGCACTGGGATTCCATTCAGCAGATTCCGGAGGAGTCGGCGAATCCGAATACGATGTATTGATCGTCTTCCTTCTTTGGAAGATACTAGATACTAGATTCGAGACAGAAGATCTAGTGTCTGGAACCTCCGAGTCTTTAGTCTTAAAAACGGTAAGTCTTACTGCTGAAAAAAACATTGTTTTAATGACAGATGATATTGTAACCAAATACGATCAACTCGTGGCCAGGTGCCCACGATTCGAACGGAAAGGAAAGAATAATCCTTACACTTCGGCGAACGGTCATATGTTTTCCCAAATCAATAAAGCCGGGCAACTAGATATACGCTTCTCAAAAGAGGTTCAGGGGAAATACATTCAGGAATTGGGGACGGATTACTTCAAGTCTTACGGAGCCACCATGCGGGGATACGTGCTCATGCCCGAACACCTCTGGGATGACCTGGATACACTCGTAAAATACCTGAATGAAGCGTACGATTATGTCATGTCCCTGGAGCCAAAATAGGTTGCCTGAAAAGGAAAAGAGGCTAGAAGATCTGGAATCTAGCCTCTTTTGGTCTTAAGTCTTATAAAATGGTAACCCGGATTACCCCCCTCTTACTGCCACCCGCCGTTTGCACACGTAAAGTGTACACACCCGGCTCCCACTGTGATACATCCAGGGAGTGGTTTTGATCCAGAAATGTTCCGCTCTGGATCAACTTGCCTTCGATAGAGTAGGCGCTCCAAGTTGCTAGCGTCTCCGGAGATTGAATCTGGATGATCGCTTTGGCCGGATTCGGAAATACCTGCACGTCCAGCAAAACGAGTTCATTCGTGGAGGTAAGGATCAGGTCCGATCCGTCACAATCTTCATCAATACCGTTGTTAGGGATTTCTTCTGCGTCCGGATTGATGTTGGCATTTTTGTCATCGCAATCCTCCGTAGTGTCGTAGCCGTCCATATCCTCGTCGACCCGGATCGTGTAATTCAGGGTCAGGCTTTCGCCAAAAGGCTGATCACCCTGCATCATCTGAAACGTAGTGCTGTGTGCACCCGCTACCATTGGCACTGTAAACGTTGCCGTAAAGTTGATGGGGCGGCCGCGCACGATGCCCCGGTACACCGGGATCTCATTGGTGCTATCGTCAATGTCGATTGAACCGCTGGTCAGGGTGACGCTGTCGCCAGGCATTTCCACCAGACGAATACCCTTTGCGTTGCTCCAGGCGATGTCGCCATCATTGCGCAAGCGGATAGTGAGGGTGACCTCCTGGCCACCTTCAAAGGTTTCGGGCAAGTTGTGGTTCAGGACGCTGGCATCGAGATCAGGGGTCTCATTGAACGCCCGGGCTCCGTTGGCGGTAGTGACGATGTACTCGAAGGGGTCGTCATTGGTCGACCAGAAGTCTGTGTTGTCGTTCATACTTCCGGGGTGGATATAGGGCGGCTCGGTTACCGTGGCGTAGATGCCGGTGCCCTCGTCGTACTCATTCCAGCTTTCGATGTAGACCCGGTCGATGTCGTCGTGTACCTGACTCCAGGCTTCCGCGTAGGGTACGCCTCCGTCGCGTGCCAGGAAGTCACCCGGGGTGCGGATGTTCTGGTCCCAATAGCCGCCTTTCAATTGGACCGTTTGGATATCGTTGTGGGAGGCTTCGTAGTAGTATTCGTTGATCTCAAATTGAGGTACTCGTTCATCGGTAAAGGTAAAGGCCGGATTGTTCAGGGCGGTCATCACCATGTAAATGCCATTGTCGAATAGTGTCCGGCCGGGGAAGGCCGACTGTAAACGGGTCTCCATATCGGCCCGGGTGAAGTCCTGCACATTGATGGAATTTACGAAGAGGTGCCAGGTATCCAGGATGGGCTTGCCCTCCACCTTGGCGATGTAATCCTCCGCCAGGGGGTCAGTATGAATACTGAAATAGGTTTGGTAGAAGTAGATGTACTGATCCACGAAAGCCTGTTTATCCACCGGATCGGAAAAGTCGAGGTTCGGTTGCTCAAACCAGGTGATCAGCGGATCGAGGAAAGGGGCGATCTTGGGTACATCGTACCCATCGCTGCGCAGCTCGTACAACGCCCGGAAGAAAGCCCGCAGCCAGGGATCGTTGGTGGGGATAAGGTGGACATAGAGGATATCGATATTGGCCATCATGGTTTGCTTGATCTGACTTTTCCACCATTCCGCGGAATTGGCATTCCAGCTTTGTCGTCCGCCGATGGGTACCCAGGGCCCTGTAAATTGGCCACCTACCGTGGGATACCACAGAAAAAAGGAGGTGCTCACCGTTCTATCCTGTAGTGCAAAATTATCGACAACGGGTGGATGAACGGGCTCCGGGAATCCATAAGCGCTCATATCATCAAAACAGATCTCCCCGTCGGCCACTGCGCCATCGGTATTCACCGAGAGGTCGAAGCGGATCTCTGTGATCTTGTCTTTATAGAAGACTTCATCGTATTTTTCCGACCAGGCCGCTAATCTGATCTGTTCGAATGGAATGCGCCATTCCTGCCAGTCGGAGTTTTCCTCCTTGCCGATCTGATTGGTGAAATACTCGTACACTTCTGTACCACCGCTGCTTTCCACGAAGATGAAGACCAGAAAGATCAATGGATTATCGGCTGCCACCGGAGTGGTCACCCGGTAATCGAAAGAAATACCATCGTAGCCGGTAATATCCGGGAAGTAATTGCCCTCCGGAAACATCCGGGGTTGAACGGCGGTGGGGCCAGTCAGGCGGTAGTCCACGCAGGTGGATGCAGAACCTTCCACGGCATTAGCGGAGGACGTAAAGGAGTATTCGGCATTGTCATTCCGGACCCATACCCCCAGTTCAGAGGCATCTTCAAATCCGTATATAGACAGGTATTCCTGGGCGCCGGCAAGAGCAAAACAAAGCAGGAACAGGCAAGTTAGTGGTGCTGATTTCATAGGTGGTGGTTTTTAAAACCCATCCCCAACCCCTTCCCTTCATCGCTGCGCTAAGGGAAGGGGCTTAATACGAATGATTCACTTGCGATCAAGATCAGTCCATTTTTTATTGGATAAACTGATTTAATTTATCCCAAGAATTGCCTCCCTCCCTTCACGAAGGGAGGGCCGGGGTGGGTTTTACCATCTATCGCATCCACCACCAAAAGGTCATCAGGAGACTATCCTTTTTTCCGGGCTTCCGCCAAAAAAACCGGACATGCCTTCGGGGGCAAGCCCGGTGTGTACAATTTTAGACTTGAGTTTGGACTCGGACCAAATCGAGAGGTGATGTTAAAAATCTCCCGTTTACTGTAGATCCCGGCATCGACTGGGGAGCTCCCTCCCTTTGTAAAGGGAGGGCCGGGGTGGGTTTTACGCCCGATACCGCTTCGTACCTCCTTTGATCAACATATAAAAGGTCAGGCTCACTTCACCCAGGGCGGCCGCAATACCTACCACCAGGGCCAGCCATACTTCATTGCCGGGCAGAGTGAAATCGCCGAAGGTTTCCATCAGGTAACCGGCGGCAGCACCGAGCATCAGTCCGCCGAAGAGCTTCGGAACCACGTTCGACGAGTAGATCTGTATCCCCAGCAGCAAACAATGGACCCCGAAGAAGGCGCCGGCCAGCAAGTATCCGTACCGGTGAGCTTCCATGAACAGCAGACTGAGGGCTTCCAGTTGGTCGGGACCAAACACATCGAGAAAGTCGCTCCCATCCAGTACCTGATACGCCATATAATGGTTGAGCAAGTTCAGGCAGGCAATGGCCGGATGTGCCAGTAAGCGCATGGCGGAGGAGACCATGGCCAGTATTTTGCCGTAAGGCTTAAAGATCTGATACAGTAATACCGAAATGACGGCGTCCAGCAGGAAAGCGATCAGGTCGGTAGTGAGACCGAGTCGGAACAATCCTTCATTGGCCAGGATGTTGGCTGCGGTTGCTTGCGCATCGCCGAATACGACAAGCGTGCCCCGCACATAGCCCTGGCTAAAGCCGGCACAGATGATGACAAGGAGGTACAGCAGGCCAGTGAGCCGCACGGTGTTTGGGTTGGTCAATGGTGTTTGTTGCTTCATGGTTGACTTTGTGATTAGTTATGAAGCAAAAGTACGGGCGTAGGTAAAGGCCCACTTGACACAACGGGCCATAGCTTTGGCACTTCGGGCCAATCAGTGATTTTTTCGGTATTCTACCGGCGATTGGCCGGTCCAGCGCTTGAATGCGCGGTTAAAAGCGCTCTGTTCCGAAAAGCCCGTCTGGAAGGCAATTTCGCCCATCGATTGGTCGGAATGGCGCAGCAGATTCTTGGATATTTCCTGCTGGATGGATTGCACCAGTCCGCGAAAAGTGAGGCTCTTTTCGGCCAGCCTCCGTTTGAAGGTGCGGCCACTCATGCCCAGGTATTCGGCAACCTGCTGGATGCTGGGAATACCACTGGGCAGGTTTTCTTCGATAAGTTGGTGTACCTCGCCCAGTAATTTGTCAGCCGCTGTTTGAATTCCTTCTTTTTCTTCCTCCATACGCTCTACCAGGAATTGCTGAATGCTTTGGTCGGCTTTGAGGGTTGGAATATTGATATCGGTGGTTCGGAATACCAGGCGATTTTCGGAGCTACCAAATTCGACCGGACACTGAAAGTATTCCTGAAAGGGAGCCGGGGCTTTGGAGAAATGCTGGAAGCAAACCAGACTGGGCTTGATATCGGCTTCCGTTACCTCCTGCATAATATTGGTGAGCATCACGTAGGAGGTCTCATTGGCCATTTCCAGGCCACGACGGTGCGGAGGTCTTCGCAGGTGAGCCTGAATGGTGTGTGTGTCTTCTACGATCTTCGTCGTTCCGTGGTCAGTGACCAGCACCATGTAGCGTTCGAGGCGATCCAGCACGTCCCGGGCACGCCAGCACGTTTTCCAGGAAAGGCCCAGCGTACCATAGTCATCCGATTCGAGTTGGCGTCCCTGACGAACGGCAAACCCTGCCTCCAGTTGCTCATCAGCCCACTCGTAGACATCGAAAAGGAGTTCGATGGGTATGTATTTGGCACCATCTACGATCTGGGGATGTCCGCGGTGGGGTGCAAACTTGTCGGGAGACAGACCTTCTGAAAGGGCCAGGCGGCGGGCTTTATAGTAAATACTGGACGAAACGAAAGGCATCGCTTGAATGATTGATGGGTGGTTATGCCCATGAAAGTACGGAAAAGCGCCTGTAATTGATCGCAAAAAACCCCGCTATCCCGTGCTTAAGAACCTGGGTGGATTCCTGATCAACACGGGACAACGGGATTCATTCAGATTACGTACTATTTACCGGACAGAACCATCATCTTTCGGGTAATGGTTTGTTGATGTATCTCAACCTTAAGCGTGACCATTTGAGTTGCGTTAGTAGAATGGTCAAGCTGTAGCTGGAGTAGATTGTTGCCATTGGCTACTTTTTTGGTCCAGTTTTGCAGGATCTGCCCGTCCATAGAGATCAGGGAAAGGCGGGCGTCACCTGGGGTCGTTATTGTAAGACCGATATTCAGCACGCCTCCGATGGTTGCCGGGTTAGGGTATATCAGGTGGACAGCGGAGGTTTCCCAGCAGCAGTCTTTCACCGTATCAGGCAATAGGACCACTGTTTGCGGAGTGGCGTAGCATTTGCTCTTCGCCACGGAACGTGCCTTTTCCTTACCCATCTCATCGAACCAGGTAATACGGATCTTACTTAGCTGTTCTTCCGCCGAAGTGGTAAAGTACGTAAGGCCGGGACTCGCAATCAGGTTTCCTGACAAAGAACCGTCCTTGCTTGACCAATTCACGGCTATGGTAAATGGGTTGGGGTTTTCGATCACCCATTGTTGATCACCATTGAGGGCGTACTCGCAACTGGCATAGCCTTTCAGTGGATTAATCTTGAGTCCTTTACCCGAAAAGGCACCAATCGGTGTCACCAGACCACCCTCTTCGTCGGCCAGCGGATTGCCGAAATAATCAGACTGCGGGGTAGCGGAAATATGTGCAAAAATACCATGTCCTGCTTCCGGGAAGATTGGATGTACCCGGTTGAGCCCTGCTTTGAGGGCCGGGCTAAATCGAAATAATTGGTAGCCCCCGGGGATCAGAGCACCAGGTTCCACGTACTGAGGATCCGCATTGATCGCTAGTGGGTCGAGTGCGACAAAGTCGGGATTAATAGCGCCTGAAAACAGGTTGTTGGAAACATCAACTGGCCCACCATTTGGATTGATGTCCAGTTCAGCACCAATGGTGGATCCGTTTTCCGTTTGGAAGATGTTATTGTAGATATAAGAATCGTTGCCATTGAGTTCGATGTCGGGTGTAAAGCCATTACCCACATAGACGGAGTTGTTATAGATGTAGTTCTCGCTGGATCGGGTACGCTGATTCCCGGCAAAATCGGATATCCACAGTGTATTACCTTTATTATTGCGTAATCCATCATTGACGCTGATATTGTAGCGCCAGATACTGTTGATGTTATCTCCCAGGATCTCCACGAATCCCCCTTCGGAATCTTCCGAATAATTGTACTGAAAAAGCACATTTACGTTGCCGTAATCGATGTGCATTCCGTAGGAATCGCCTTGGCCGCGTACACTGCGGGATATATTGTGCTGAGCAACCACATTAGTGCACCTAAAGAACCATGCACCGCTGCCCCGGCCGATCATCTTTTCGGGGATGAGGGCCGATCCGGTCCGGGTAAAGGTGTTGGCTTCCACAAGGGCGTTGCGGGCATTGGAGAGGACCACGCCCGAGCCACCATTGTCAATTACGGTATTATTACGGAAGATGATGTTACGGTTCTTGATCGTCTCGCGATCGAGGGTCTCTGCTCCCGTAAAGCGCCGTCGGGCCCAGAAACCGAGTTTCCCGATCTTGGAAAAAGAACAATCCTCCACAGTAATATCGGCCATGTATTTCACTGATCCGGGGCTGTTGTTGGTGGTTTCGGCAAAGATGCCGGTCACCTGAATGGCATTGAACTCCACCTGACGGATATCCGATACACTAAATATCTCGGTCAGTGTCAGGTTTCGAAAGGTCAGGTTTTTCATAATCCCGCCCTGGTCGTTGAGGATAAAGATGCCATTGGCTATCACATCGGGTACGCCATCCCGGGAGGTCGAACGGGGGTTAGTGATATGCAAATCCGACAACTCAATATGACTTTGTTCTTCGATCAGGATGGTCTCGCGGAAGGACCCTTTTCCGTCGGCACTTATACTGCCATCGAGTATTGGCTGTTCGCCTTCCCCATAACTACTCACTACCATGGGCGCTGAGGAGGTTCCACCGGCTGTCAGGGCTAATTGGCCGTAGAATACATCCCCCTTTTGAAACAGGATATGATCACCGGTTATCTGACCCAGTTCGGTGACCCGTGCCAGCGTTTGCAGCGGCGTGGCTTCCGAGAAGCCATCATTGCTATCGTCCCCTTCCGAGGAGTTTACGTAGATAACCCTGGGCGTGCTGGTTATTTTAGCGGAGGCCTGGGGTGTATTTAGGAGTACATCGGCGGTATTTGTGGATATGGAGATTTGGACATCTTCTTCCTTTAGCCCCGCATCGGGTGTAAACTGCACGGAACCATTCCGTTGCCCCGGTTGTAGCGTGATTTGGTTGTCGGAGAGTTGAAAACCGGTCGCTGGCAAGCCCGTCAGGTCAACCGCAAAAGTGATCGGCTCATCCACCGGCCAGTTGTCAGAGGTAACGATGATATCGATGGTTTCGCCCGGTTCGATGCGTTGCTTGGTGAGGGAAAGGTCAATAATTGGAGGGGTAAATGGATAGGCTTCCGCCAAAACATTATCTAACTCCATGCTATTAACACCAAACTGGTAGAGCTGAAGTTGGGCTTTGGTGACCCCAACCGGTACCGTGAACGTGGCTGTGGTAGTACCAAAGGTATTTGGCGAGGCATTCTGGACACGAGCTGAATTGGTAGGTGTTAGAGACCCGTTGGCGGGCACTACCGTAACTGCTGAGGTTGGCAGTAAGACCGGTTGCCCGTTGCTGTCCTTGGTGCGCACCCGTACTATGTACACCGAATTGGTGACGGAAATGTCAAAGCTGATCCGGTAGGATTTACCCTCGGTTACCGTAAAAAAAGGCGACCGTAAAAATTGGTCTCCCCCCGTGGTATTAGAGGATCGTAGCGTTTGGGTGCCATTGGTTCCGGTAATTACTTCGGAGGATCCATTAGCTGCATTTGAAAAACCGGTAGCTGCACTGCCGGTACCGTTAGCAAAACCCTCAAAGTCTTCCTGGTATAATTGGGCAAAGCTGTTGATGGCCAGAAGGAGCGTCCAGCATAAGGTCAATAGGTATTTCATAGTAGCATTTTTGAACGATCGAAAGGCATCTTGCCTTAAGAGCGTGTTTGGGATTTGTTTTTGATGGCGAAAATGTCTAGAATTTGGTTCTCACAAAGCCTTTTTTGAGCTTCGTAGCATGGCTACGGGGCGAAAAAAGGCTGCAGTGAGGTTCAAATTCTAGACATTTGCAGTCCAAA
>JASBTH010000009.1 GCA_030148525.1 Saprospiraceae bacterium
GGCCTTCTATCGCGAAAAGAAGTTGCGGGAAACAAAGGCCTCTTTCTTCGAAACGGCTCAGCAGCGCCTGGAAAGCTTGCTAAAAAATCACCGCCTGGAGCAGCAACTCAACGAAAAGCGACAAAAACTACTGGAATTGCAAGAAGATAAATACGAGGAATTAGCTGAATTGGAAGAGTTGCGATACAATCTGGTGGGAGATGCCGCCTATCTGGACACCATTGATGAGCTGTCACAGGAAATGCGGGAAAGCAAATCCTACGAGCAGGCTTCGGGACTCCAGGAAAAACTGGAAGAAATGACGGCTAAACTGAAGAATATGTAAACGCAGTTGCCGGGTGATAGCACACCGGCAACCGCATCTTCTTTGTCGAGGATAATATCGGCGACTTACTTGCCGCTCATAAACTCTTCGAAGGTGCCATTTTTGTAGTGTTCACCGGTGATAAACTGCAGTTCTTTCAGCATTTTATCGGCGGGTTTGTAGCCCGGTGAAATAGTAATCCGGCGCTGCTCCTCATCCAGGTATACATAAGACGGATAACCGAGTTTACCGTCGAGCAGGGAGTAGGCTAATTCGTGTACACCCCGGCGACCGGAGGCGATGAACTTGAAGGTGTGGCCCTTGTATTCTACATCCTCCTTCTGTTCGGCATCAAATTTCACCGGATAAAAATTATCGTTCAGGTGCTTTACCACTTCGGGGTCTTTGAAGGTGGTTGCATCCATGCGTTTGCACCATCCACACCAGTCGGTATACATATCGATAAACAGCTTTTTGGGCTGATCTTCTGCCAATTGGATAGCCTCTTCCCAAGTGTACCATTTGATCTCATCTGCCGCTGCCGGCTCAGTTTCCACCGCCGGCCGGAAGGCATAAAAGGCAGTTACTGCGAGGAGGAGAAGGCCGCTTAGCAAAACTTTTTTCATGATCCAGGTTTTTAAAGACGCGAAGGGTCACGCCTTTGCTTTGTTTGTATAATGAGCACTAGTCAAAACAGCATTACCGCAATGAGCTAGTCAAATAAATATACGTTTTAGAGCGTGGAGAAGATGCATCTCTGCGCCGTTTAAACTTTATTTAACGGCCTTAATACCGCCATGCGGACACTATTTGGCCCTATCGAATACCATGATCAAGAAACACAAACTCGTCATAGCCGTTGGTGGTTCCAGCGGATCAATCTACGCCAAAACCTTGCTTGACCGGCTTGCCGGGCTACCCGAGCAACTCGAAGCAGTGGGCATAGTCATGAGCGATAACGCTAAATTCAATTGGGAATACGAATTGGGTAATCGCGATTTTGAACAGTACCCTTTTGACTTCTACAATAAAATGGACTTCATGGCCCCCTTCGCTTCCGGCTCAGCACAATACGGCAGTATGATCGTCTGTCCGTGCTCCATGGGTATAATGGGCCGTATTGCTACCGGCATTTCCAATGACCTGACCACCCGGGCGGCCGACGTCATCCTGAAAGAGCGCCGCCGCCTCATCCTGGTACCCAGGGATACGCCCTATAGCCTGATTCACATCAATAACATGAAAACGATCACGGAGGCGGGAGGCATTATCTGCCCGGCCAGTCCCTCTTTCTATTCCCGTCCGCAGACCATGGAAGAGCTTGCGGCCACCGTAACCGACCGCGTACTCGATCTGGCTGGATTAGACTTGCAAACCTACCGATGGGGGGAATCCGGGGAGGATTAGTCGCTGTATCAAAACATTTTTAAGCCCGCTTCTATACCGACAACGAAGTGGTTTTGCTCCGCAGTACTTCGTGCCGGGATGCCAAACCACTTCGAGTCAAGTATATACTCGCGTGAAAAGAGCGGGCGAAGCCCAAACTTTTTCGGAAGCGGTATAAAGGTCTTTTTTGCAATGAATGGCCCATGGAATCGTTGGATGGACAGATTTTACGTTTCTTTGCAGCGTTTTGGCGAAAGCCAATCCAATCACAGCAATGGGACCCACTTTTTTTTTTACTCAATTATTTGGAACATGAATACGAAGGTTCTGACTTGTTTTTTGCTGGTATTTTTTTCCATTAGCGCTTTGCGCGCACAAAATACCGAACCGACTATGGATTCAGTGAGCTATAGCCTGGGCATTTTGCTGGCCCAAAACCTGAAACAGCAAGGATTGGATAGCGTCGATGTGAATACCCTGAGCAAGGGAATCGACGATGTGATGTCCGGTAACGAACTGAAGGTTAATCTGGAGGAGGCTAATCGCATCGTTCAGGAATATATGAGCGCCGCTCAGGCAAAGCAATACGAAAGCGTGATTGCCGAAGGCAAAGCTTTTCTGGAAGCTAATGCTAAAAGAGAAGGCATTCAAACGACTGCCAGCGGCTTACAATACCGCGTGGTACAGGAAGGAACCGGTGCTACACCGGCCGATACATCTTCTGTCACCGTTCACTATACGGGCAAATTGATCGACGGCACCGTTTTTGACAGCAGCCTTAAGCGTGGAGAACCCACCACTTTTGGTGTCAACCAGGTTATTGCCGGTTGGACCGAAGGTTTGCAATTGATGAAGGAAGGCGCGAAATACGAATTTTACATTCCTTCCAACCTGGCCTACGGCGAACGCGGAGCGGGCGGAGCTATTCCTCCCTACGCCACCCTGATCTTTGAAGTAGAACTGATCAGTGTAAATTAAGACACTACTTTCAAGTATAAAATGCCCGGTCCGATCCGTCGTTCCGGGCATTTTGTATCTTCTTGCCTATGATGCACATTGATGTCATATCCGTAATGCCGGAATTGCTGGAGGGACCTTTTGCGCACTCTATCCTGAAGCGGGCCGCTGATAAGGGACTTTTACAGGTAGAGGTGCACAACCTGCGTGATTATGGCCTGGGTAAACACCGCCAGCTCGACGATTACCAATACGGTGGGGGAGCAGGCATGGTGATGATGATCGAACCCATTGCCAAGTGCATTGCCGATCTGCAGGCAAAGCGTACCTACGACGAGATCATCTACATGACCCCCGACGGGGAAACCCTGGACCAGGGTATCGCCAACCAGCTTTCGCTGAAAGGCAACCTCCTTGTCTTGTGTGGTCACTATAAAGGCATCGACGAGCGGGTACGCCAACTTTACGTTACCCGGGAGATATCCATTGGTGATTACGTACTATCCGGCGGAGAATTGGCCGCTGCCGTTCTGGTAGATTCTATCGGGCGACTCATTCCCGGCGTCCTCGGCGACGAAAGCTCTGCCCTCACCGACTCTTTCCAGGACGGGCTGTTGGCACCACCCGTCTACACCCGCCCGGCTGATTACGATGGGCACAAAGTGCCCGATATCTTGCTGTCAGGTAATTTCCCCAAGATTGAAGAATGGCGCTACGAGCAGTCGCTGAAGCGTACGAAGGAGCGCAGGCCTGATCTGCTTTCCGAAGACTAAAAGAGACTAGAGAGAAGAGTCTAGAAGTCTAGAATACACTGTCTTCTATCTAACATCTTTTGTCTAAAGGTCTTTAGAAAATCATTGACCACCAGCCAACTCCTCCAGTACCTTAAACATCTGCCCGTCCTTAGAAATGAGGGCGCCACTTTCCATGAGGTCGAATACTTCCTGTTTGCGGTCCTTACGATAGGCTTTTTCGCCCCGGTACATTTTCATTTTTTTGCCCGACATGATCATTTGTCCCGACATTTGCTCGGGAGAGTCACCACGAGTGAAATCGACAGGAGCGTGTTCGTCGACGTTGACGCCGAGCATGACAATTTTATCTGATTCGAAGCGGAAAGTCTTTAGGTCCTTGGGGGTTTTATACTCCAGGTACTCGACCTTGTCAAGGATCTTGTCGAACACGATATCGCTGAAGAGTTCGATAAGCTTTTCGGCCTTTTCCGGCTCATTGGCCTTGAGTTTTTCCCAGTCTGGACCGGTTACCGTATTGGAGGCGAGGAAGGTGATGAATTCCTTTTCCAGTTCTTCCAGTTCGTCGTTGCGCAGGCGGCGGTACTTCATAGCTTATTGATTCGTGTATGCATGGAAAGGCCCGAGAGTCCAATACCGACGACGAAGTGGTTTTGCTACTGGGATTCCAAACCAACCCGAGTCGGGTATATACTCGCGTGAATAGGTTGGGCAAAGACCAAATCGTTACCGAAGCGGTATAATCCTTCAATCGGCGACAAAAAAACGTAAAAATACGTAAACTTGTGGCCTCTTAGAGCGTGTTTGGGATTTGTTTTTGATGGCGAAAATGTCTAGAATTTGGTTCTCACAAAGCCTTTTTTGAGCTTCGTAGCATGGCTACGGGGCGAAAAAAGGCTGCAGTGAGGTTCAAATTCTAGACATTTGCAGTCCAAA
>JASBTH010000013.1 GCA_030148525.1 Saprospiraceae bacterium
GGGGATCCTGGGTATGCCCCTCCTTATAGCGTTTATAAATCTGCTGGAGGATGACGCCGATCTTAAAGGCGCCGAAGGCGAAATAAAAGCTGATATCATCCAGGTTGCGGCCGCTGGCCATGGCGTAGCGCTCGACCACCTCCTCGCGGGTCAGGTTGCCCGGCAACCAGGTGAGGTTGGCCACTCCCTGGGTGAGCATATTCTCTTCGCCGGGATTGATCCAGTAAGCCAGGGTGGTGCCCAGGTCCATCAGCGGATCACCAACTGTGCACATCTCCCAGTCGAGTACGGCTTTGATATGACTCAGATCGTTTGGGTCGAGCACCAGGTTGTCGTATTTGTAGTCGTTGTGGATGAGGCCCGGCGCTCCGTCCGGAGGTTGGTTTTGGGGTAACCATTCGGTAAGGGCGTCCATGCTTGCCACGGTATCGGTTTCGGCTTTGCGGTAGCGCTTGATCCAGCCCGTTACCTGGCGTTCAATGTATCCTTCTGGTTTTCCCAGGTCGATCAATCCCGTGGCCTCGATGTCGATGGCGTGCAAGGCAGCCAGGTTGTCGACAGTGGCTTCCGATAGCGCACGCATCCGCGCGGGAGTCAGGTCGAGGTCTTTGGGTACCTGATTGCGCAGGATCACCCCCTGTACCCGCTCCATTAGGTAAAAGGGAGCCCCGATGACCTCGGTATTTTCACACATCAGTACCGGTTGCGGGATTTTATTGTAGTGGGGCTGCAGCAAGTTCAGCACCCGAAACTCCCGCCCCATATCGTGGGCCGACTTGATATTGGCGCCAAAGGGCGGTCGGCGCAGCACGTATTCCCCCTGATTGGTACTCAATGCGTAGGTCAGGTTGGAGTAACCACCCGGAAACTGCTTAATGTCCGTGATTCGTTCATGCCCCGGCCAGTACTGCTGCAGATAGACCTGCAAAGCTTTTTCCTTGAGTTCCTCTCCGGGACGGATGTCTTTGGCTTTATCCATATATCAGGTTTGAGGTGTGAGGTTTGGGGGTTGAGGTGGAAAAATCAGGTTTGAGGTGTGAGGTTCGGGGTTTTAGGTGGAGGTAATTAGGTTTGGTTCGAGGTAAACAACACACATGAATGAATAGGCTCAAACTAGGTTTTAAAACCTAAATACCTCTTCTCTGACCTTGACCTCACACCTCAAACCTCAAACCTCACACCTCCTCAGTTGTTTTTGACTTTCAAACCATACTCTTTCAGCACTTTGCGGGCGAGGGATGCTTTGTGAGCTTCGTCGGGACCGTCGTAGATGCGGGCGCCTCGTTCTTCGCGGTAGAAGAACGATAAGATACTATCGTCGGTCACACCTAAGGCACCGTGCACCTGAATGGCGCGATCCACGACCCTTTGCAATACCCGGGCTGCGTAAAATTTGATGGTCGAGATCTGCATGCTGGCGGCCTTTTGACCGTGGGTTTGCATTACCTGGGCGGCGTGGAGTACCATCAAACGGGCGGCGTCGATCTCGGCCCGGCTTTCGGCAATAAAAGCCTGAATCATTTGCTTTTCACCGAGGTATACCCCGTCGCTGATCTCGCGGGTGGCCGCCCGGCGGCACATGAGGTCAAAGGCGCGTTCGCAAATGCCCATCCAACGCATACAGTGGTGGATGCGTCCGGGCCCAAGTCGCTCCTGAGCCAACAGAAAACCACCGCCCTCCGGACCAATGCGATTACTCACGGGTACGCGCACCTCGTGGTAGCGCACCTCCGCGTGGCTGTGCCAGCCCGTACCGGCATGACCCATAATGGGAATATTGCGTACCAGTTCGAAGCCCTCGTGGTCGGTGGGCACGATAATCATACTGGCTCGTTTATATGGATTTGGTTCGTCGGGGTTGGTGATGGCCATTACGATGGCAAAGGCCGATCCGTCGGCCGAAGACGTAAACCACTTGTGGCCCGAAATAATATATTCTTCACCGTCGCGGATGGCGGTGGTCGACATATTGACCGGATTGGAGCCGGCGTGTTCGGGTTCGGTCATGGAAAAACAAGACCGGATCTCTCCTTCCAGCAAGGGGTGCAGGAACTGTTCCCGCATGTCGTCACTGGCGTATTTAAGCAGCAATTCGATGTTACCGGCATCGGGCGCCTGGGCGTTGAAGGTAAAATGTCCAAATGGTGTTTTGCCAAGCAGTTCGCCCAGTTGGGCCACTTCCATGAGATTGAGACCTGCGCCCCCTTCCTCTTCGGCCAGATAGGGATTCCAGGCCCCCGTGGCCTTAACCTGGTCTTTTTTGGCCCGTAGGATGGGCTCTACTTCGTGGAAGGGCATTTGTGACCATTCCGTTTCGTCGGGAAAGATCTCTTCCTCCAGAAATGCCTTTACCTTGGGATAGATAGCACGTAAGCGATCAGTCGCAAAAAACTCGTTCATGTCCTTGTTGTTTTGGCGAAAGCCAGCAAAACCAGCCTTCCCAAGAAAGATACATAATTATCGAGCGAATTTTCGCATCAAGTAAAGAGAGCTACCAGAAAGGTGAGGACAGTGGCGATAAAACCCACCATGAAGATGTTGTAGGAGACGGTGAGGTAGCGGTACTTTTTCTCCAGCACCTTACCCAGATGATAGAGGTCACGTACCATATTTCCGTACATCAGGCTACTGTCGCGAAACACTTCGTCCATGGCTTCCTCGTAGTCATGCAGGTCCATCGACACAAAATTACCGAAGAAGACCAGGTTTTTGCGCCGCTCCGGTTGTGGAATATCGGGCGTATTGTGGAGCATGGTAACCTTGGGTCGGGCCGAAAGGACGGCAAAAATGAGCGAAACCAGGCCGGTTACCAGAAAAATGACCACGGGTAGCAGGATCATGGGCTGGGTTTCGCCAATATTACGGTACGATAAAAAGGTGATCAGTACCGAGATCAGGATGGAATTTACACTGATCATAATATTGGCCTTATTATCGGCGATGGCACTAAGGTTGATGTGGTTGCGGTAGTTACTACGGAAAAAAGTCTGGGTAGCACGGCGCGGATCGTCACCTTCCAGTCCGCCAAAGAGTTTGTGTTCCTGCTTTGCAGGCTGAGGCTCCGACTGCTTGTTGCGCTGCTTGTGAAGTTTGTCGCGCACCTGCATGAGGTAGCGCGTGCGCGCCGGCTCGAAGGCCTCCTTGGCCGGGTGGGTATAGAGGCGAATTTGGAGCATTTGTTCCTGTTGGATTTCCAGCCATTCCAGCTTGTCGGGGTGGCGAATATCCAGTAAGTCCCACTCCAGGCGCTGCAGAGCCAGGCGCTCTTCGGGTTCCTGGAGGTAGGAGGCCGACAACCAGGCATCGGACAGGATCTTTTCCGGTTCCGAAGCGGGTTGCTGCTGTTTGCCTACCGTTTGAATATACTGTACCACATCCATGCGTACCTCTTCCGGTATGTCGGCTTGCGCAAAAAAACGACGCAATTCCCGCATGGTGTGGGGAAGGGGTTGATGTACATCGTACGCATAACCGGCATTGATAAACCAGGCGGCCAGAGCAATGGCTTGTTTTTTGGCGAAAGCCAGATCAGGAAGCGGAGCCATCAACTGGTGGGCCACTTGTACCGTTTGCAGGCACAATTCGTAATTATGAAAAACCAGACGGGCATCTTGCTGCTGATCAAAGATACCCAATACAAAGGTGGCCGCCTGACCTTCGTAGTCAGTGCGATGTGTAGTAGTGGTTGGTGTATCTTTTTCAGACATGTACAGCGGGGTTCGGATAAATTGTTAAATCGGCTATAAAATACTAGAAAAATCAACAAATACACACTCTGCGCTTTTGCATAAACGTATAATGCGGTAGAGAACGACTGATGTGAAGGTTTCCGGCTGCCTTTCGGCAAAAAAAGCCTTCCCCCAAACCACAGTACCATGCGAATCACCAATCCCCTGATTACCCTTTGCCTGCTGACCCTGCTGGGCTGCCAGGACCTGGGCCAATTGGAAGATATTCAGGATGTCACCTACGACGCCACCTTTGCTTTTCCACTCCTGAATTCGAGCCTCAGCCTCCGCGATGCCGTGGACGAACTCAATAATCCCGACGAAATTGTGGTGGATCCCGACGGCCTGTTGCATTTCGTGTACCAGGGAGAGGTGCTCTCTAACCAAAGTTCCGATGTACTGGAGGATATCTCCAATAACCTGCCACCCGTCATCCCGGTGCTCAGCAATGAATTTGCCCTGCCCTTCGCCATTCCGGGACAAGTCGACCTGGAAGAAATTGCTTTCCGGAATGGTAGTTTGCGCTATACCTTTCAAAACGATAATCCGGAACCGGTGGAGGTGACGATTACGTCACCTCAGATCCTGGTAAACGGGTCGCCCTTGCTGTACGAGGTAAATTTGCCTGGTTACGACGGTAATGGTACCCCGCCCTCCGCCACCAACGAAGAGAATCCCACCCCCTTGTCGGAGGTCCGGGTAGTACCCGAAAATGATAGTGTCGTAATTCGCTATACGGCTGTCACGCCCGGTGGACAGGAAGTGACCCTGAGCAATTTCTTCCTGGCCCTGGATCAGCCGGTAGTCTCCTATGCCGAAGGCTACCTGGGGCAACGCACCATTCCCGGCGGTTCGGATGAGATTGAGATCGACTTTTTTGATTTCTCCTATATTGATGGCACTATCGAGTTTAGCGATCCCCAGATCACCCTATTTGTAGAGAACAGTTACGGAATTCCAACCCGGGCAGCGATTAACTCCTTCTCGGTCTCAACGGTAGAAGGAGAGACTTTTCCGGTGACCGGAACATTTATCGATGAAGGCATTGACTTTCCGTATCCCCCGCTCGACCAGGTGGGGGCGGCCCGGGTCGGCTCTTTTGTATTTAATAAAGACAACTCCAATATCGACCAGCTACTCAGCAGCAATCCGCGCCGGGTGGCTTACGATATTGACATCCAGACCCACCCCGACGGTGACACCAGTATCGATGGTTTCCTGACTGATGAGAGCTATTATAATGTCTCCATGGAAGTAGACCTGCCCCTGCGTGGTCAGGTGAATGGATTTACCCTGCGCGATACCGTTGATATTACCATCGGCGACCTCTCCGAGGTAGAAGAGGCCGAATTTAAGATCGTAGCGGATAACGCGATTCCGATCGATGCGGATATTCAGGTGCTGTTTCTCGATGAGCAGGGGCAGTTTATTGATTCCCTGCTGGCGGCCGATCAACAGCGATTACAGGGAGGCCGCATGTTACCGAATGGTATGGGTACGGAAGTGAGAACAACTGAAGTTTTTGTACCCTTTTCGGCCGAACGCTTTGAAGCGGTGAAATCAGTCACCTCGGCAGTGATCCGAATTCGCCTGTCGACCGAAAGCAATGCGGATGTACCCGTTGAGATCCTCGATGAACAGGAAATTTCGGTACGGGTCGGTGCTCAGGCCCGCGTCCGATCCAATTAACTGATCCTGAAAAGACTAATATATGCGTACCCTATTTCTATCACTGCTTGCTATTGGCTTGTTCGCGGTATCGGGGGCGGCCCAATCTGATCTGGGCGTCCACTTTATGCGTGGAGTTTGGCAGGCCAATTATACCAATCCGGCCCTGTTGCCCGATCATCGGGTCGTTGTGAGTGTGCCGGGGTTGAAAAACCAATTTTCGCTGGAGAATTTCAGCTATAACGACCTGATCGGTACCAATACCGATGGGCAGACCGTACTGCAGATCGATCGCGTCCTGGAACTGCTCGACGATGAAAATGTAGTACGGGAAGAACTTGATATTCCCACCGTTGCCGTTGCCGTTCGTATTGGCGAAGGTGCTTTGGTCCAGGCCGGACACCGCCTGCGCGTGGATGCGCTGGTCAATTATCCCCGCGAACTACCCAGTTTGCTTTGGAAAGGGAATGCTCAGTTCATCGGAGAGGAGGTAGCGATCGGGCCCGACCTGGCGGCTTTGTCGTACCAAGAGTACTACGTGGGGGCGGCTTTGCCAATCGGGGATTTTTTGACCCTGGGAGCCCGCTTTAAATACTTGCGGGGAACCAGTAGCCTGGAGACATCCCGCACCACCCTGCGACTGCTTACCAGCGACGATGTATACCAGT
>JASBTH010000015.1 GCA_030148525.1 Saprospiraceae bacterium
GATCAATATTTCTGCAATTCAAATTAATAACCACATACCGGCCGGCAGTTGGGTCAATATGCTCAGGGTTCTTAATCAGGACAGGCGCTCTAGTTCATTGACGTGTGCATCGACAAACTGCTTTCCCGCTGGCACATTACCACTTCTGTTTCAGGAAAAATATATTTATCCGCGATTTTTTCCCATCGCTGCCAGAAGATGTCGGAGGTCTTGGCTTGTTCGTCCCGACTTGCCTTTAAGACCAGATCGCGAACTTCTTTGAAACCCAAGTCAGGTTCAAGCAGTATTGGTTTGACGTCAAGGAATACTTTCTCCAGGGACGAACGAGTAGGTTCAGGCGGGGGTAACAGGTCCACTATATTCTGACCGTCGGGCGTTATCAACCTCAATCGGCGAAGATCCCTTCGACCGTCCATCATTGCCTGAAAAACAGCGTCAACTAATAATTCGTATTGCTTATTGAATACCTCTTCAGAATAATCTAATAGCCGGTAATTCCCCACAAACCCCATAACCTCTGTAGTTACACGGTACTTTAACCGCTGAAGATGGTGATCGACAATGGGTTCTAATTGAGCGCGATTCAGTAATATGGCATAGTCAGCCCCAGACACTGCCGGAACCCTCTCTGGTGATGGCCGAGAGGAAAAAGGAATAAAGATAAGAACAGCGATTAGCACTAATGTGGAGAACACTAAACCTGACAATAAGCCTTTACGCTGTCTTTCCAGACGCCCTAAACGGTCGACCGTGCGGAGGCGGGTAAGCAAGCGCTGGTGTTTATCATCCTGATCAGAAGGCTGTAGCAAACGGCTGAATTGACTTGGGCTATACCCCAGTTCTTCGGCTATCAGCGCCTGTGAGTAGGTTGTATAAATAACACCTCCCTGATGAATCCGAATCTTATATAATTTACGGAGCAGGAGGAGAGCCTCTTCTCGCAATGTAGCGGGCTCTTGCGGATTTCGACTGGGCATTAGACGTGGGTTTATGTGCTTTTGCAAAAAAATTGACCAGGATTGATTGGTTTTTTTGGGGTATGGGGTTAATTATAACGTAGTTAAGTTTTCTTTCCTGAAAAGGTACCTCTTTCAGGTGTATTTTGGAAATCTAAGCTTCTATTAATTCCCCGGCGGCAAAGCTTAATTGCTCCGGAATAACATCCTAAAACTCATGCACAATGGAAAACCATCCCACCTCGCCGGAGGTCTCCGACAAGTTTAATGACGGACTGGCATTTATTAAAGAGAAGCGACCGCTGGCTCCTCTTACTTTTGGCATCATTTTATTGCTTTTTTCTTTTTCATTTGTTGACTTTAAATGTACTGGTGGTCAAAAAATAGCTTCCCTGACAGGCATGGACCTGGCTTTTGGCGGTAAGCCAAATATTCACATGGATGATTCCTTTTCTGACTTTGGCATGGGTGATCAGGAGGAAATGACCGAAGGTTACGCGGGGTTTCCCGATATCTGGGCTTTATTGGCGCTGTTGGGGGTTGTTGGCGGAATAATAACCTACTTCTATAAAGGCTCTTTTCAAACGTTCAATGCCTTCGGTTTAGCAGCCGCTGGTATAAGCCTTTTTGGGTTAACCGCCCTGCGGTGGAATTACAACCGGCAAATCAAGAATGACCCTGAGATCCAAGGCATGGTCTACATTGAATTCACAAACACATATTGGGCTGCGGTTTTTCTGCTCTACGTGCTTTTGGCAATAACCGTTTACCGGATTATGCAACCGGATAAATCAAACTCCGTCTCTTTGGAATGAGCATCCTTTTTACCGGACTGTGTGGTCCATCCGCTATTCCGCTCCCGAATTGGTTTTGGTGTCCCAGTGCGAAGTATTGCGTAGCAAAACTACTTCGTTGTCGGTATAAATCAGCCTGTATATCCTTACCAGGGAGTTGAATTCCTGTGTTGATAATGCCTTATCGAAGATGCCCGGCTGCATTTTTCCCCCAAAGAAGATAACCTTTATCCAGTAGCCTGCATGTAGGGGTACAATGAAGCCATTTGACCACTTTTAACTTTTTAAATTATCATCATGATATTTAATAGGATCGGTACCATTTTAATCGTCCTGTTTATAGGACCTTTTAATTTGTTGGGGCAGGAGAAAGCAATTAACATTAGCCCTGTACTGACTCAGAATACGGCAAAAAAGACCCTGAAAATACCCGCCGGAGCTGGCTCTCCCCCCAAGGGTCCTGAGAGGCTGATTTCACCCAGGGATCCAGATCATTCCTATTGGGATATTTCCTATAAGTATAAAGGGACTAACCAACATGCTCCCACTTCAAGGGATAGGCTTGACAGTCTGAAAGAGAAGTACAATTCGCGGAAAGCATCTCAAACGCAAATGTCAACGCATCAGAGTAGTGCATCCCTATCGACACGCCCGGTATCGACCCTTGATTTCCCCGGAAATATACATAATGGCTGGACACCTCCTGATAACCACATCGCTGTATCGGATAATGGCCACATTGTTTCCGTAATCAATTCAAGTGTAGCTATTTATTCTGAGAATGGCACGAACAGTTATGAATCAAGTTTGAGTGCATTTCTAGGCGACAGTGGTCTGTCAGGCCATTACTTTGACCCCAGAGTTATTTACGACCCTCAGGAAGATAAGTTTATTATCGTCGCCCTAAATGGCAAAACCTCAGACAATACCACCGTTGTGGTTGGTTTTTCCACCACTGAAGATCCCAATGACGACTGGTATGTATACCATTTCTTTGGGGACCCGGCAGGGTCGGGAACGTGGTTTGATTTTCCCAGTATTGGTATATCGGGAACTGAGCTTTACATTTCCGGCAATACTTACACGGACGATGATACTTTCCAGGAAGCACTCATTTTTCAAATACAAAAGAATAGTGCCTATCAGGGGGCGGAGATACAATCTGTCTATTATAACAATTTGTACGATTCCAATGAATCATTAGTAAATGCACCTGCCGTCATTTCCTATGGCCTCGATGGCAGCATAGGTCCGGGCGTATTTCTTCTGAGTAGTTATTCAGGAGGGGGTAATTCCGTCATCCTCTACTATACTACCGCCACCATACCCAATGACCCGGAGCTTGAATGGTTTGAGATCTCAGTGCCGTCATATGAGCCAGCAGGTGACGCCTTTCAGCGGGGAACGGACAAACTGTTAGCTACCAATGATTCTCGATTACAGTCAGGTTTCTATGCAGACTCGCTTGTGCATTTCGTCATGAATACCAATCATCACAATGGATACTCTGGAATTTATTACGGTCAAATTGATGTAACCACCTGGGAGGCACAAGTAACTACCTACGGGGAGTCGGGAATGGATATTGTATACCCTGCAGTAGCTGTTTTTGAAGATGAAAAAGACAAATCCAGTGTTTTAATTTGTTATTCTCAATCTGGCCAGTCTATCTACCCCTCTTTTAAAGCAATTGCATGTGACCTGGACCGTAATTGGTCGAGACCGATCATGCTCAAACGGGGAGAAACATACGTTGACTATATGGATGATGATAGTGTCGAGCGCTGGGGCGACTATAGCGGAATAAGCCGGAGACACGGAGTAGAGTCTCCTGAAATCTGGGTGAGTGGTTCTTTTGGCAGCATCCGAACGGGAGGTGCATC
>JASBTH010000016.1 GCA_030148525.1 Saprospiraceae bacterium
ATGGGAAAAAATAATATTGGGTACGCATACTACTGGGTTGGTAGCCGGTTTCGGAGAGGCTGGCAGTCCAAGGCTCAACGAATACAGCATCGTGAGACAATGCATATAATTTACTTTCTATAATTATGCGAGTCAAAAGAATGTCAAAAAGAAGAGGTTGTTTGGAATGGATCTAAATAGCAGAGACGCCTTATGATACAGAATTAATAACCTTGCCGTGGCCGGTTGATCTATTAGTTTCCCCCTTCAACCCAACCACCAAAGTACCAGGAGGCCACACAGAGCGGTGATGACCGTTGCCACCAAAACGGGGAGCAGGTTTTTCCGCAGAATGGCGGCATATCGGTCAACACCCGCTACCGCACAGGCGGTAATAATATTGAACAGGCAGACCGCATTGCCCAGAGTTGCTACAAAAAGCTGCATCGATAAGATCACTTCGTGGGATAGTGATAATTGGCGGGCTGCTTTGAATTGTACCGGTCCGAAGATAATATTTGATACCGTGGTGCTACCCGTGATAAAGGTCCCTAAAACACCGATGAACGAACTGAGGGCGGGGTAGGCGGAGCCTGCTTTCGCAAAAAGGATAGACATGGCTTCTACCATGGAGGGCATCTCGGTTCCACTGGCCAGTAAAAAACGGAGGCTCTCACCGTATCAAAACGATGATGGGGATTAAGGTCAGATCTGAAAATAGTGTATCCATAGGGGGAGAAATTTAGCGAATGGCCGTAAAACATTTTTTGAGATCGTGGATCCTTTTTCGATCTTGGGAGCTTCTCAGACCCACTCGGATTCGTATGAACGAAAAATCAAATAGCGGCGGATTACGTCGACAATTAGGCCTGCTGGGCTTGGCCGCTACGGGCATTTGTTCCATGTTGGGAGCATCGGTCTACGTGGTACCCTTTATGATCCAGCGTAATGTACCGGGAATCGGCCCCAATGTCTTACCCGCCTTTGTACTGGCGGCCATACCGGCTCTGCTGGCCGCTGCGGCCTATGCCATCCTGGCTTCGGCTATGCCCCGGGCCGGTGGAAGTTATATCTTTGCCAGTCGGGGTTTGCATCCCTACCTCGGCTTCGTGGCCAGTTTTTCGCAGTGGTTTGGATTATCGATCGCCATTGGCGTGATCTCCTACATCATCATTCCCTTCTTTCGCGATATTGCGGTAGCCATGGAGTGGTCGGCCTGGGCCGCCTGGCTGGACATTGGGTCGGTACGTGTTGGCCTGGCGCTGGCCTTACTGTGGTTGTTCGTGGGTATCAACATCATCGGACTACGGTTTTATGAACGCACCCTGATCCCATTGATGATCCTCATGTTCGGACTGGGGATTATCGTGATTATTGCCGGGTTTTACCACAGTCCCGAGGCTTTTGCCAGCGGGCTGATGGAGCGCGAAGGTAGGGCCGTTCCCCGGGGGAATGCTTCTTTATCGTTTAGCACTATACTGACCGCGGCGGCCCTGTTATTCTCCAGTTTCATTGGTTTTGATTCCATCGCCCAGGCGGGCGGGGAAGCCCGGCGTCCCCAGCGAAACTTACCCCTGGCCATTGCTATCGCGGTATTGGGTGTGGGGACGTATTACTTCCTGTTTACGGCTGCCGTATACCACGTAGTGCCCTGGCCCTTCGTTGCCGAAGAAGCCATGCAGCGCGATATTTCGGCTCCCGGCCTGCTGGGCTATGTACTGTCACCGGAGTGGGCAGTAGTGATCATCCTGGGGGCGGCCATTGCCCTGATCAATGATCTGCCCGCCATGTTGCTGTCGGTGTCGCGCCTGATGTTTGCCTGGGCCGAGGACGGTATTTTTCCGAAAGGGGTAGCCCGGATTCACCCCCGGTACCAGACACCCTACGTGGCCATCCTGGTGAGTGGCGGCATGGCCAGCATCGGTATCATTGGCAGCCACCTGGCCGGTGATTTCTTTCTGGGTATCGACATTATGGTGACAGCCATGCTGGTCAACTTCCTGCTGATGTGCATCACCGTTTTATTTTTGCCAACTATTAATCCGAAGCTGGCCGCCGGGGTATCGGTTTTCAAAAGACGATCCGTACAACGGGTGCTGGCGACCAGTGGTGCGTTGCTGTTAACCGTATTTCTCGTGGTCCACACGACAAAAGATCTGCGGGCCGAGGTCGATGGCTGGTACTTTCATTCCACCTGGGTGTGGCTGATCGTCCTCGGACTGGCATCCCTGATCTTCGCCTGGCGCTGGCGGCAATTACGGCGTGCGGGGGTGAAGGTCAGGGCTGTATTTAAAGAATTACCCTAGAGAAATCGGAAATCTGAAATCGGAGAGCGGAAATCGGAAGTCGGCCACCATCGCTGAAGCGACGGTGGCCCGGGTTATGGGGTACTTGGGGACAAGAACGGCCACAGGAATGATGAATGTTGAATGCTTAATTTTTAATTAATTGATTAATTAAAAATTAAACACTAAAAATTAATAATTAATACAAACCAAATGTCAACCATCCCAACCACTCTTCTCGCCGATGACCTACCCATATCCAAGATCCTCACCGGCCTGTGGCAGATTGCCGATATGGAGCGGGACGGAAATCAGCTCGATCGCGAAAAAGCAGCCGAGGCCATGCGTCCTTACCTGGAGGCGGGACTGACCACCTTCGATATGGCGGATCACTACGGTTCGGCGGAGCTTATTTCCGGGCGCTTTCGCAAAAAAGTGGGGGATGGTGTGCAATTGCTAACCAAGTGGGTGCCTGAGCCGGGGAAGGGTAGTAAAGAAAAAGTACGGCAGGCCGTGCAAAGGGCCCGGGATCGCCTGCAGCTGGAGCAACTGGATCTGCTGCAGTACCACGCCTGGAATTACGCTGATGCCAGCTACCTGGATGATCTATACTGGCTGCAGGAATTGAAGGAAGAGGGGCTGATCAGACACCTGGGCCTCACCAATTTTGATGCGGCCCACCTGGACCTGGTACTGCGCAGTGGTATTGAGGTGGTATCAAATCAGGTATCCTATTCCCTCATTGATCAGCGGGCGCGTGGTGCCATGACGGAAGTTTGCCGCCGGCACGGCGTAAAGATCCTGGCCTTTGGTACCCTGGCGGGAGGAATGCTGAGCGAGCAGTGGGTCGGCCAGCCCGATATTCCGGCCGACCAGATGCGGACCTGGTCGCAGATGAAGTATAAGCGTTTTATCGATCAGGCCGGTGGCTGGGATGCTTTTCAGGGACTATTACGCACGCTTCAGCTTTTGGCGAAAGCCAAGAAGGTATCCATGGCCAATATTGCCTGCCGGTACATGCTGGAACAGGAGGCCGTGGGCGGCATCATCATCGGCGCCCGCCTGGGACAAAGCAACCGGATAGCCGATAACCTGCGCATCTTCGAATTTGACTATACAGCGGAGGATCAGGATCAGATCCGGGCAGCCCTCGAACAGCTGCATCCCATTCCCGGCCGCTGCGGCGATGAGTATCGTAAGCCACCCTTTCTGACCGCTTCGGGGGATTTGAGTCACCATCTGGACACCCTGCCGCCGCCTTTTCCGGTGCAGGAGATAGGGGAGGGGCATCAGAAAGCTCTTAGCGGAACCATCTGGGAGGATCTGGCGGGCTTCAGCCGGGCCGTGCGGATCGGGGATCGCATCCTGATCTCGGGAACCACCGCTACCCACGGGGACCGCTGCGTGGGCGGGGATAATCCGGCGGCCCAGACCCACTTCGTGATTGATAAGATCGAAGGGGCGATCCAGTCGTTCGGTGGTCGCCTGGAAGATCTGGTGCGCACCCGCGTGTACGTGCAACGCATGGAGGATTGGGAAGTGATCTCCCGGGTCCACGGGGAGCGATTGGGACATATTCAGCCGGCTAATACGCTCATTCGGGCCGATCTGATCGGGGATGAGTATCTGGTGGAGATCGAGGCGGAGGCGGTACTGAAAGGGTGAGTATAGAAGACTATGGTCCAAGGTCCCCGCCTACGCCAAGGCATACGCCCGTATGGGCTTCGGCAGGCATGCACGGTCCATGGTCCAAGGTCCAAG
>JASBTH010000044.1 GCA_030148525.1 Saprospiraceae bacterium
GAGCGGGAAAGATACTTCAATGCCATCGCCCCGCCCGTGATGACCTCCAGTAATTATGCCTTCCCCACGGTTGCTGCTTTTCGGGAAGCCCTGATCAACCCCATGGATACCCACGTCTATACCCGCGGAAATAATCCCACGGTAGAGATCCTGAGGCGAAAGATGGCCGAACTCTGTGGCACGGAGGAAGCGCTGGCCTTTGCTACCGGCAGCGGCGCTTTGGCGGCAGCTATTCTCTCCTGTGTAAATACCGGTGATCACATCATCAGCGTGCAGAAGCCCTATGCCTTTACCCAGGTTATCCTCGATGGTTTTCTGCAGCGTTTTGGGGTAGAGCGGACTTACGTAGATGCCCGTGGCGTGGAGGAGATCGAAAAGGTCATCCAGCCCAACACCAAATTGCTCTTTCTGGAAAGCCCCAATTCCATGACCTTTGAGTTGCAGGACCTGAAGGCCTGCAGTGAGCTGGCCAGGGATCACGGCATACTAACCTGTATCGATAATAGTTGTGCAACCCCTATTTTTCAGCGCGCTGCCGATTTTGGTATCGACCTGGTTGTCCACGCCGGCACCAAATACCTGAACGGCCATAGTGATGCTACCTGTGGGATTGTGTGCGGATCGCGCAAGCACCTGGAAAAGCTGTACAGTCACGAATTTATGGCGCTGGGCGGCGTGTTATCACCCCAGGATGCCGCTTTGGTGATTCGCGGTCTGCGGACACTGGAACTGCGGATGCAGCGCAGCGATGCCAGTGCCCGGCAGTTGGCGAAGCGGCTGGAACAGCATGCTAAGGTACAGCAGGTGCTCTTTCCCTTTCTGCCCAGCTTTCCGCAGTACGAACTGGCCCGGAAGCAGATGAAAGGGGCCGGTGGCTTATTTAGCATACTACTCGATACCGACGATATTCGGGAGGTCGATGCTTTTACCGACCGGCTAGAGCGATTCAGCATGGCCGTCTCCTGGGGCGGGCACGAATCCCTGGTCCTTCCCAATGCCCTGTTCCACCAGGTGCCGGGCAGGACCGACAGCCCCCTGCCCTTCCAATTGGTGCGTTTTTACATTGGCCTGGAAGATCCCGGGTGGCTGTGGGAGGATATCCAAAGCTCTCTGGAGAAAATGGGTTGAAACATCCTATCTTTGTCAGTTGATCAGCCTTGCGGCAAAAGAATACCTATGTCGACTACACAACATCATCGCGTTGAACATATATCGCCCGGGACCTCCCTGGTCGACTACTGCAAAAACGCATTCCCGCTCCTGGGTAGTAAAACGGCCGTAAAAAAAGCCATCGCCACGGGACGCCTGCTCGTGAACGGGGAAGTGGCCCAGTTCAGCACCTCCCTGCGCGAAGGTGACAGCCTGGAACTGACGGGTAGTGGGGTAAGTAAAGCTCGTTCGTTCGAGAAAAAACTGCCGGTAGTATTTGAGGACGACCACTTGCTGGTGATCAACAAACCCGCCGGGATTGCGGTGAACGGCAACCGCATCAAGACAGTGGAAAATGCTGTGGCCGGTACCGAGAAACCATCGTCGCAACCCGATGCCCTTCCCCGCCCCGTTGCCGTACACCGCATTGATCTGCCTACCAAGGGGCTGGTAGTGCTCGCCAAGACGAAGGAGGCCCTCATACGCATGGGCAAGGCCTTTGAGGAGAACGAGGTCCGCAAAGAATACACGGCCGTGGTTCACGGTCAGCCGGAAGAAAAGGGGCACATCGACCAGGCCATCCAGGGCAAACCGGCGGTTACGGAATACCGCACGGTCCGGACCGTACCTTCGCGGGTATACAAACACCTGGCCCTGGTCAAACTTCATCCGATCACGGGCAGAACCCACCAGTTGCGTATCCACATGCGCCAGGCCGGTCACCTCATCCTGGGTGACAAGCAATACGCTGCCGGACAAAAGACCATTCTGGGGAAAGGGCTATTCCTCTGTGCGACGCAACTCAGCTTCCTGCACCCGGTCACCGAAAAACCAGTGGTGCTGCGGGTCAACCCGCCCCGGCGATTTGATAAGACGCTGGACCGGGAGGAAGAGCGGTATTGATACGAGTACTCTTTCCCTTTTCTGTTTGTGATCCACAATCGATCACCCACAATCGGTGGTGGGTATCCGTGAATACGCCCAGAGGTGTTTTGAACCTTTCCTGGGTTGCCCGGTCGGGATAGGACCTGGCGTTCCCGTCAGTTATTTCCAGGAGCTTATTGGAGTCCGGACGACTTTCGGGGTGAACCGTGAAAAATACCCGGACCTCAGCACTGGTATCCTTGGTTGCTGCCACATTACCGATCGGTTCGGGAAATGCGATCACCTCCTCCAACTTGGTGGAACCGTAGCGGGGATCGGTACTCATGTCTACGTGCTCCTTGCCCCCTCCGTACCGAGGGTAAATACCAATGTACAAGACCAGGAAAACCCGTAGAACACGCCATAACCGCTTCAAAAATGAATCCTTATTCAGTATAAAGATATGGATTTCCTGCCAACGAATAAAGAAAACCTCAGCTTCACTCCCCGAAGCCCGTAAGGGCGAAGGAGGTAAACCCCAGACCTCACACCTCACACCTCTAACCTCAAACCTCTAACCTCATACCTGTAACCTCATACCTGTTTTATCGCTCCCCACGCCAGTTGGTAGCACCGTTCGATATCCTGTTCCTGTAGATCGATTTGTTGACCAAACCCTTGATGGGCGATCTCATTGGCTCCGCCAATCAGGAAAGCAGTCATGGTGTCAACGGGTAGTTGACGGATGAGGCCTGCGCGTTTTGCTTTTTCCAGCAGTGCATACACTGGCTTATAAGAGTTTTTATGCAGTTTTCGCGATTCCTCATCCAACAGGTCGGAGTATTCATATTGTCGGATGAAATGGTTGCGTACCGGAGCACCGAGCGCATCGCGGAAGTAATTGGTCCAGAGCAATTTGATTTGTTGGGTCAGGGGAGCTTCCGGATCGTGCTCTTGCATGATGGCCTCCATCTTTTGTTGCTTCAAATGACGATACAGCTGATTGATCAGGTCCGCTTTTCCCCCGAAGTAGGTATAAATGGTGCCCGTTGCCACCCCGGCCTCCCTGGCAACCTCCGCCATTTTCAAACCGGCGTAACCTGTTTCCAATACGTGGCGAAGGGCCGCCTCGAACAGCCGGTCAATTTTTGCTGGGTCTTTTACTCTGGCCATGTTTATGTGTAGACTGTCTGGAAATCAGTTACCTAACGCAGTGAGGTAAGGTATTGTTCCTGATGGACTCCCGGTGGCAGACGCGATAAATCGCGTCTTTGAATTGGGGTTTATCGGAACTATACCGCTCACCAATTCCCCCTTTCTCCAATTCCCCTAATCCCCCTCAATCCAGCCTACCCTTTGCCCTTCGGGGCTTCGGCGGCCTGAGAAGGATCGACATCCTCTCCTATCTCCCCCCCCGGCGGGCAATGCGTACGCAAAAAGCTGGTGAACAAAGACGACAAATGACGGCGCGTACCTTCTCCCTCGTAAATACCGTGCGACCGGTTGGGATAGGGCATGAACTGGAAGACTTTATTGTGTTTGATCAATTCGTTGACCAGCATTTCGGCATTTTGGTAGTGCACGTTATCGTCGCCCGTGCCGTGGATGTACAAGAGGTTTCCCTCCAGATTTTTGGCGTGGGTGACCGGTGACCCCTGCACAAAATCTTCCCGGTTTTCCTGAGGAATCCCCATGTACCGCTCCTGGTAAATATTGTCGTATGTCAGCTGATTGGCGACGGCGGCAACGGCAATACCTGTTTGGTATAAATCGGGGTACTGGAATAGAAGATTCAGGGTAGTAGAACCCCCACCACTCCAGCCGTGCACAGCTACGCGCTCGGGATCGAGGTAGTCATGCGTTTCCAGCAGCTTTTTACAGGCCATAGCCTGATCACGGATATTGATGACACCAATCTTACGGTAAATAGCCTTTCGCCATGCCCGGCCCTTGGGAGCCGGAGTACCGCGCCCGTCGACCGAGATGTAAATGTATCCGTCGCCGGTCAGATCGCCCTGATACAGGCTGTTGCGACCGGTGCCAAACCGGTTTACAACCGTCTGTGCGGCCGGCTCACTGTACACATAAAACAGCACCGGATACTTTTTGGAGGGATCGAAGTCAGCTGGTTTAGCCATCCAGCCGTCCATTTCAATACCGTCTTCGGTAGTAACCGTGAAGAAGGAGACGTTCGATTGCTCTTTGGCAGAAGGGTTAAAACTATCCGCTATCCCCTCTCCTTCGGTAAGTGCCTCGTGATCGGGCAGCGAAATCCACTCGCTCATCGGAGGTGTGTAGTAATTGGAAAAGCGGTGGAAGGCAAATGCTCCGTTTGGTGATATTTGGTAACTGTGGCTTCCTTCCTGAGCTTCGGGAGTGAGGCGCTCAGCCGATCCCTTGCCGTCCAGGCGGGTGCGATACAGATAGGATTCGGTAGCCTGCTCCGGAGAGGCCGTGAAATACAGAAAACCATTCTCCTCGTCTACCCGCAAGGGGTCGATTACGTCCATATCATCGGTGGTAATCAATTGGGGGTCTCCCCCGTTTTTACCGATGCGGTAAATGTGGCGCCATCCGTCCATTTCGGTAATCCAGAAGAAAGCATCACCATCCTCGATCCATCGCCAGCCGTTACCATTCTCCCAGCTGCTGCGTACACTGATCCAGGCATCGTCTTGTTCTGAAAAAACCTCCCTGACCGTACCGTTTTTGGCGGAAGCCAGCATCAGCTTACTCTCGTTCTGCTTGCGATTGAGCTGCTGAAAAAACAACTGCTCCTTATCGGCCCACTCCATGCGGGGAATATAGTGCTGACGGTTATCACCGGGAACTTTCATCCAGGTTGTTTTTGCAGACTTCAGGTCGACCACTCCCAGGCGACAAGCGGATGGGGACTCTCCTACTTTGGGGTATTCCACCGGAATGGTGTAAGGATAGATGGAGTCCGTGGTATTGATCATGTAAAAGTCGCGGATGGTATTGGCATCAATCTGCCAGTAGGCAATCCGGGTTCCGTCGGGGCTCCAGCGGAATCCATCCAGACAGCTGAACTCCTCTTCGTAAGCCCAGTCGAAGGTTCCGTTGATGAGTTTTGGCGTACCATTGGAAGAAGTCAGCATAGTGATACGGCCACTGGAAAGGTCTTCCGTGTATATGTTGTGTTTGCTCACGTAAGCCACCCGACTACCATCCGGTGAAAACTTGGCGAACATCAGGGAGGCTTCGGGCAGGTCGTCCCCCAATTGCTGCAGGCTGTTATCGCTCAGATCCAGTACCCAGTAGTCGCCACGGGTATCGTACCGCCATACCCGACGGGTATTTGTGAAGAGCAACACCTTCTGCCGGTCATCCGAAAAAGAAAAAGACCGGATAGCGATAGCCTCATCCGCTCCTTCCGGAACCAGTTGTTTCCGGCTAACGACCGTTTCTTCTTCCTGGGTATCCAGGTGAAACAAGGTAATGGCGCCTCCCTGCAGGCGATAGTATCCGTTTCCGTCTTCAGTCCACTGCGAACCGCGGCCGGGCTGGGCACTTGCGGTCAAACAGAAAAACAGCAATACCAAGGCGGTGAGAATGCGTTGCATAGTATTTGTTTTGGCTTCCGCCAAAATAGGCAATTACCCCCCTACCACCAAGGCCACGCAAAGGCCCCTGTTCTTTTTTGTCAGCAAAAATACTGGAAGAAAATTTCGTCTGAGTAAATGAAATAGCCATTAACAACCAAGAATATACAGGCTTAAAAACTTGACGTTGCAACTAAAAACACATAGTTTTGCACAAACCAACGTTTTGGACGATGAAAAAACAATCTGTACATCGCCAGTACAATTTTCCGGATGCCGACCTGTATCTCATGTGCGTGGAACGCCTCAAATACGCCATCCGCGACCGGGAGCTCTTCCAGCAATACGGATACGACAAAGACCGCCTGAAAACATTTCAGGCTATGTGCGAAAAATTCCGGGCCCTGCCCGACGACGATGAGTTGGTCGGCGACCAAATGCTCGTAACCGAAAAGAAGTACGACGCCGCCGAAAAACTGAAATCGGCTATTCGCTCCCTCATGACCCGGGTAGCAATGAAGTACAGCAACCGCTCGGGGCGCTACCGCAAATTTGGCACCTCCAAATTAGGCGACATGACCGATGCCCAACTCATCTTTTGTGGCCGTCGCGTCATACGGGTGGCCCGCCAGCAGATCGACTTCCTTGCTGATGTGGGAGTCAACGAAAACGTCATCCGCCGCATTCACGACGCGGTACAGAACTTCGAAAACGCCCTGAACATACAGCAGGACAAGATAGCTGACCGCGACATCTCCGTAGAGCGACGCACCGAACAGGGCAATAAAATGTATCAGGAACTCATCGTCCTCTGCAATATCGGCAAGGATATCTGGGCCGAGCGCGATCCCGTCAAATACGAGCAGTTCACCATCTACGAAAGCAATAACGATCAGAAGATCGCGAGGAAACAAAAAGAGGAAAGGGAGAAAGGGAAGGTAGGAGATCAGGGGGGCTAATGCTAAATGTTGAATGATGAATGCTAAATGATGGATAAGGTTTTATTCAGCACTCATCATTCAATGACTGACCTGGACTGAATAGCGTTGACAGTTTAGCCTTTCCAAACATCCCACCTACCATACCGTTGGATTACCAGAGACCAGACCCCAGTCACTGGTACGGCAGGTCATGCCGGCTTTTATTTTTTAAGCCTAAACCGAATTGACCAAATGAACGGTAACGAAAATACGGGGTTGAAAAGGAGCCTTTCCCTTCCACTACTGATCTTTTATGGCGTAGGTACCATACTGGGCCTAGGCATCTACGTCCTGCTTGGGAAAATTGCCGGTGAGGCGGGCATGATGGCCCCCTTTTCCTTTCTGATAGCCGCCCTGATCGCAACCTTTACGGGTTTATCATACGGTGAGTTGTCAGCACGCATACCCAAAAGTGCAGGTGAGGTTAACTACGTAGATGCAGCATTCCATCAAAAATATCTTTCCATTCTGGTCGGATGGTTGATCATCCTTTCGGCCATCGTTTCCACGGCAACGGTCGTCAATGGCTACGTAGGTTACGTACACGTGTTTATCGAGATCCCTGACTACATCATAATTGCCGGGATAACCCTTTTACTGGGAGGCATTGCTGTTTGGGGTATTACTGAATCAGCAATGACCATTACCATTATCACCACCATTGAGATCATTGGGATACTGATGGTTATTGTCATCTCGGGTGACAACCTCGCCGCATTCCCTGATCGTTGGCGGGAGATCGTTCCCGGTGCCAATTACGACGACTGGAAGATGATCTCTCTCGGGGCCTTCCTGGCCTTTTTCACCTTCATCGGATTCCAGGATCTCGTAAATGTAGCTGAAGAGGCCAAGAATCCACGCAGGGATATGCCCCGGGCGATCATTATTTCGCTGGTAATCCTAACCTTTCTCTACCTCTTGGTCTCCACCATAGCCGGACTCGGACTTACTCCCCAGGAACTGGATCAAAGTGATGCGCCATTGGCCGACATCCTGGCCAAAGAGGGGGAATGGTACCCGGAAATTATCAGCGCCATCAGTCTGGTGGCAATTGTCAACGGAGTACTGGTACAAATTGTAATGATCGCCCGCGTTATGTACGGAATGGCTGAAAAAAACATGGCCCCCGCTTTGTTCGGAAAAATAAACCCGGTAACCCGCACACCGATTTGGTCGACTATCCTTTCCGTGGTGGCTATTCTCATTCTGGCGCTGATGTTTAACCTGGAATCCCTGGCCGAAATGACCAATTACATATTGATAACGGTATTTATAATGATCAACCTGGCCTTATGGCGAATCAAGATGCGACAGGATGAAGCCCCGTCCGGGGTTCGCACTTACCCCCTCGCTGTTCCCATTATAGGAACCGTGTTGAACCTGGCAGTTCTCGTGTTCCAGATCGTAAATGCCCTTAGTTGATCATGGGAGAACTACTGATCTATCTGGTAGTCATAATGCTGGCCTCCATAATCGTCTGGAAGGGTGGCAGTATGCTCGAATCTTCGGCCGAGACATTGTCCATCCACTACAAACTTTCCCCGGTGGTCCAGGGGAGTATCGTCACCGCCGTCGGGTCGAGCTTTCCGGAATTATCTACTACGGTCATTTCAACCTTACTGCACGGGGAATTCGACCTGGGTGTCTCGGCGATATTGGGCTCAGCTATTTTCAATATACTGATGATACCGGGCCTCAGCAGCCTGATTTCCGGGAAGCTGAATACCAATTGGACCTTTGTGGTTAAAGACGTTCAGTTTTACATCACCTCCGTAATTGCTCTCCTGCTAATCTTCGCATTGGCAGTTATCTACCATCCAGTGGAAGGCAGCGATATTAAGGGCATGATCACCCGACAGCTTGCCATGGTTCCGGTATTGCTCTACCTTCTGTATTTGTTTTTGCAGCAGCAGGAAACACTGGAGTACCGGCGCAAAGCCAAAGACAATGAGCATCCAAAATCTGGTAATATCAAAAGAGTCTGGCTCCGTTTTGGCGTAAGCCTGATACTGATTGTGGTTAGTGTTGAAGCCCTGGTAAGGGGAACTATCTTTTTGGGTGAATATTTCAATACTCCAAACTTCATCTGGGGTGCTACCGTACTGGCGGCAGCGACTAGTGTACCTGATGCCATTGTGAGCGTAAAAGAGGCTATGAACCAAAAAGGCCTGACCAGCCTGGCCAATGTGATCGGTAGTAATATTTTCGATCTGCTTATTGCGGTGCCCGCAGGTATTCTGATTGCCGGTACATCAATGGTGAACTTTTCGGTGGCGGTCCCGCTTATGCTTTTTCTTAGCCTGGTAACCGTAGTGCTGATCCTGATGCTTCTCTACCAACGGTCGCTTAGCCGGTTGGAAGGTGGTGTCCTTGTGTTCCTGTATGCTGTCTTTGTAGCCTGGATCATTCTGGAATCGAATGGCCTCATAGGTCTTCTTTAGAAGAGATATGGAAGAACTGTTAATGAGAGAAGGGAAATAAAAAAAGCTGAATGATGAATGAGTTATTTCATTCATCATTCAGTCACTCATCATTCAACATTACCTCCCGGTCTCCGAAAATGTCAGAGAAATTTCCCAAGAGGACCTGTTTTTGAAGAACGATAGGAAAATCTACTGCTCCTCAAACACCGCCAATTTCTTGGGATTCACCGCTACGAAACCGAGACTTGCTGAGTTGATGCAGTAACGAAGTCCCGTTGGTGCCGGGCCGTCTTTAAAAACGTGCCCCTGGTGACCACCGCAGCGGGCACAGAGAACTTCCGTACGACTCATCCCGTGGCTGTTATCCGTTTTTTCCCATATGTGATCTTCCCGGATGGGTTCAAAGAAGCTGGGCCATCCGGTACCCGACTTAAACTTAGAGGTACTGGTAAACAGAGCCAAACCACAACCGGCACAAGTGTAAACACCTTTCTTTTTATTTTCGAGCAGCTCGCCGGTAAAAGCTCGCTCCGTTCCCGACTGACGCAGTACACGGAAAGCCATGGGCGATAATTCTTCCTGCCAGGTTTCCGTATCTTTTTCTACATAGTCCAGTGTATCTCCTTCCAGGGAAAGAAATACGCGATCTTCGTCCGCGGCGGTTGACTCACCTGAATTTCCTTCCTGCGCCTGATTACAGG
>JASBTH010000045.1 GCA_030148525.1 Saprospiraceae bacterium
TTTGGAAAAGTAGGCGTATTTCCCGTCCCTTTGTACAGTTAGGGCGCCTTCGTTACCAGGCGTATTAATCGGGTAACCAAGGTTTTCGGGGGCTTCCCAGGTACCATCGGCCTGCAGGCGGGCAAGGTAGAGGTCATAGCCCCCCATACCAAGGTGACCGTCCGACATAAAATAGAGGGTCCGGCCATCGGCGTGAATGAACGGCGCCGACTCGTTACCCGATGTATTAATGGGTGCTCCCGCGTTAACCGGACGAATCCAGCTACCATCCGCCTGGCGGTAGGTAATCCAGATATCATTCTTTCCCCGACCACCGGGGCGGGCGCTGGCAAAATACAACAAACGCCCGTTGGCCGATAGGGAGGGTTGGGAATCCCAAAAACGGGTATTGATGGCAGGCCCCATATTTTGCGGCCGCGACCAATCATCCCCTTCCCGTGCGGAGATATAGAGATCACAGCCACCTTGACCGTCGGGGCGATCACAGGCGGTAAAGACCATGACCCGGCCGTCGGCCGAGATCGTTTGGGCACCTTCATTGCGATTAGTATTCAGCTCGGTGATGGGGGTGCCCACTGTCCAGGTGTCACCATCGCGGGTACTCTGGTAAAAATCTTCTTGTCCTCGCCGTACAGCTGTGTACACTAAGAATGATTGATCAGCTGTAAAGCTCGGCAGGTACTCCGCTTCGGGGGTATTGATGCCTTCCGGTAAAGGCTCGGGTTCAAAGGGAAGAGGGTTGGCCATAGCATCGGCCGCAAAACGGGTGACATCCCGCGCACGGCGTGCCCGGTCGAGCAGGGCATCATTGGACTCGTCCGAGGCAAGGAAGGTGTCGTACGCCTCGGCAGCCTCCGCATAATCGCCAACTTCCTGGAGCGTTTGCCCCAGCTGATACCACAGGCGTTGATTGAACGTCGGCGACAACGCTAAGGCCTTGCGGTAAGTAGTAATGGCTTTTTGGCGTAAGCCCTGTTCATACTGAACGTGTCCCAGGTAGATGCGTGCCTCGATGAGGTTGGGTACCTCCTGCAACAAGTCCGATAGTTCCTTTTCGGCACGTACCAGGTCCCGTTCCTGAATAAAGGACTGAGCCCGCTCGAATACTTTCGCTTCCTTTCCCCCCAATTCGTCAACCAACACCAAAGAATCCTGTCCGGGCAGGGGAATAGTAAGAACGGATAATAACAGAACAATCAAAACACGCATAATAAATAGTTTTTCCATGCTGTATAACAACGATGGAAAGCGGAAAGATCGTTTGTCAGGTAGTCCATCCAGCCTATCCTTTGCCCGCAAGGACTTCGACGGCCAAAGAAGGGGCGACAACAAAAAAGCGCCACCCCGGATGACCTTAACCGGAGTGGCGCTTATGAGACAGACAAAACAAGTTTGTCCTAGCCTTCCTGCAATAATTGTGCTGCTTTTTCGGATCCGCTGTCAGCAGCTAATTGCCAATCATTGCGATAACCGTCTTTTCCCGCTTTCTGCAAAGCAATTCCGCGGTACAACAAACGGTCGGCTTTAGGAATGGCTTCTTGCTCTTCCTTCAGGTTGAGAGCCTTGTCAAAGGCCTCGATAGCAGCGTCAAATTCTTTTAATCCTAAAAGTGCCCGTCCGTAATTGAAAAGGTCTTTCTGCTTGAATGCAGAATTGATATCACTCTTATCGAATTTGCGGTTACTCAGTAGTTTAAATTCAAATGCAGCTTCTTTGTACTGAGACAACTCAAGGTGACATGCACCTTTTTCCCGACGTGCCTTCCAATAGATCGGCTGGTGAGGGATCGACCCCTTGGCAGCAGCTCCGAAGTCGGCTTCTGCCTCCGCAAAATGTCCACGATGCATATGAATGGTCCCCCGGCCAAAGTATGCTACCGGACTGTTTGGGTTGATCTGCAAGCTTTTGTTGAAGTCGTAAAGAGCGTCGTCGATATTATTCAGCAGGAAATTGATATGTCCGCGACGTTCGTACGCCAAAGCGTGGCGCTCGAACTTCTCAATAGCCTTGCTGAAGGAAGTACGTGCTTCCTTTTTCTTGCCGGCTTTGATCAGTTCCCGTCCTTTCAGAAAGGATTTAATAGCGGCTTTATCGCTACTTGGCTCTAGTTTGTGGTGTTCGAGGCATTTGCCTCCTTCCAGTTTCCAGATGTGCACTGTACCCGCCACGGCGTATTGCATGATCATTTCGACCATACTAACTGTATTTCGGAAGCATTTATCGGATGCTTGTCCGATCAAGCGGGGGATGTCCATCGTTGAAGTATCCTCCTGGAAAACTTCGTCAATGTCGATGAGCACATCGTTTTTATAGTAGTTCTCGATGCGATGATCGAGCATGCTCATCACTTTTTCGTAGCTCCGGTTGCTCCCGAACTCCAGGTGCCCGGAGATGATGGTTTTGTAGGTCATTTTGCTGCTGTTTGTGGCCGCACGAAGGGGTGCGTCCATTTATATCTCTTAAAAAATGGTTCCTGCTGGGTATATATTCTCCACAGAACAAAGGATGAGAATGGTGGCTCTCCAAAAAAGAGTACCTTCTCGGGTGGATGTTGCGGGATTATAAGGTCGCTTCAACGCACCAAAGTCGACAATTGATCACAACCTTTGGCGCGATCAAATCGCCATGACCATTAATGTGCTATTAAGTGATTTTCACTCTCGCTTTTTCCTAAGGCAGGACGTGTATATCGCTGATTAGGAGGAAACCCCGTGGAATAGGGCCTGTTTTTT
>JASBTH010000046.1 GCA_030148525.1 Saprospiraceae bacterium
CACGCGACCTCGCCCGGATCCTGCACGAACGCGGGGAGCACGTCGACGCCGTCGAGGGCGCGACGCCGGCGGTCGAGGTGTGCGCCGCCGAGCTCGCCGCCCGGACGGGCCGCCGGGTCGCGGTGAACTCGCGGATGCGGCTCCAGGAGGTCGCCGAGGTGATCAATATTGAACGAAAAGTACTCTCCCTCTTCGATGGGGGCTGTCAGATGCCATTGGGCGTATACTGTGAGCGCGATGACCAGGGCAATTACCACGTATGGGCGGCTAAGGCTGCCGGCTGGAACGCTCCCGTGAAACGAGTCCACCTGTCGTCGAGTACCAAGTTTGAATTGCCGGAACAGGTGGTAGAAGCCCTGAACAGCCAAGCATGACCCAAGCCATCTTTATAAGTCGTGAAGTAGGGGAGGAGAGTCCGGTTTCGGCCGTTGCGCGGGAATTGGGAATACCCCTGTACCATGAATCGCTCATTTCGTTCTCAGCCGTACCTTTTACTGAAATTCCTGCGGTTGATTGGGTGTTTTTTGCCAGTCGCAGAGCGGTGCAGTATTTTTTCCGGGGATTACAGCAAACCGGAAGGACCCTGAATCGCCAGGTACAGATCGGGGTGCTGGGTGATGGTACGGGTAAGGCTCTGAAAGAATTCGGGAAACCAGCTGATTTTGCCGGTAACGGCGACCCGGAAATAGTGGGCCCTGCCTTTAAAGACCTGGCAGCGGGTAAACGCGTTCTTTTTCCCGTAGCCCGGCATTCACGCCGCAGTATGCAAAAGCAGTTGACGGGTAGTCTGGAGGTCTATGATCTGATCGTGTACGATAACCACATGCGCACCGATTGGGAAATCCCCGATTGCTCGTACCTGGTGTTTACCAGTCCGCTGAATGTCAAAAGCTGGCGCCAACGGTACTCTTTTGGCAATTCGGACCAACAGATTATCGCCATCGGACAAACCACTGCTAAAGCGGTCCGGGATTTGGGCGGGCAGGTTTTAGTAGCGGAGCACCCCTCGGAGAAAGGCTTGGCCGATGCCTTACGGCAAAAAATAAAGGAATCCTGACCAACGTTGTTAGGGTGTTAAATCAAATGTATGCGCTATTCCTGGGTTATAGGATTATTGAGTTTGCTATTGGTGGGATGCCAGTCACAAGGGAACCAAGAGGAGCCTGCCGAAGCATTGGCCGGCGATGCGTTACCCGCTGACTTCGTTTCGTTCTACGAGCAATTTCACCGCGATTCTTCCTTTCAGATGGATCGGATCATCTGGCCCCTGGAAGGTGTTCCTGACAATGCGGGAGACCGCCTTACCGATCGCACCTTTCGCTGGCAGCGGGATGATTGGCGCATCATGAAGCCCATCGACGTCCAAAGCTCCTTCCAACGCGAGTTCCTACCCATGAGCGATGAACTGATCATCGAAAAGATCACCAATAACACCGGACAATTTGCCCTCATCCGCCGCTGGGCTGTCATCAGTGGTGATTGGCACCTCATTTACTATGCCGGGATGAATCCGGTGCGACAGGGGGGATAGGTCTAGGTTAAGATTGAGTTTCAGAACCATCTTTAGTTTCGTGTTCCCTGTCCGGCGAAGCCCAAGAATGAATGGGGGAGTGGGAGACTTCCGTGTTATTCACCTATATCCCACCACTAAAGTGGGTGGGCTTATTTCCGCTTTCCGACCTCTGATTTCTGACCTCTGACCTCTAATTTACCAAACCTTCTCCTCCATCAAATACCGTTGCACGTAGTCCCGGATCCCGTCTTCCAGGGAGTACAATTCTTTATCGTAGCCGGCACTTCGCATTTTCTGCATGTCGGCCTCGGTGAAATACTGATAGGTATCCCGGATATCCTCTGGTGTATCAATGAAGCTGATATTCGGCTCCAGCTCCATGGCCCGGAAGGTATTGGCCGCCAGGTCGTAGAAGGTACGTGCCTGACCGGTACCGACATTGTACAGCCCATTCTCCGGTTGGTGCTGCTGGAAAAAGTACAGCATATCGACTACGTCTTTCACGTAGATGAAGTCGCGGCTTTGTTCCCCGTCCTTAACATCGGGCCGGTGCGAGCGGAAAAGCTTCATGGCGCCGGTGGCTTTAATTTGCCGGCAGGTATGGAAAATAACACTGGCCATGCGGCCTTTATGGTATTCGTTGGGACCGTATACGTTGAAGAATTTCATCCCGGCCCACCGGGGAGGTGTGTTGCTTTGTTGTAGTGCCCAGGCATCAAAGTCATTCTTGGAGCGGCCGTAGGGGTTTAGAGGTTCCAATTTACTGACTACTGCGTGGCTATCGATGTAGCCGTGTTCACCTAATCCATAGGTGGCTGCACTAGAGGCATAGATGAGAGGGATCTGGTGTTCCGTGCAAAGGTTCCAGATGGTTTTGGAGTACCCCAGATTGAGTACCTCGAAAATGAAGGGATCCTGTTCCGTAGTATCAGTTCGTGCTCCGAGGTGATAAATGAGATCGACAAACATGTACTTTTCCCACAACCAACCGGGGAATGCGGTGCGATCTATTTTCTCCTTGTATTGTTTCCCCTCGAGGTTGGGGTGCTTGTCGGCCCGGGAGAATTCATCAACCAGAATGAGGTTTGTATGGCCTTGGTTATTCAGGTGCCGGACCATGGCACTTCCGATAAAGCCGGCAGCTCCGGTAACTACGATCATACTGGAATGTTTTGGCGCAAAGATATACAATGCCGGGAGGAAATGCAGCCTGGTAGTCATTGCTGGGAATTTGCCCGCGAATTGATACGTACTATTCGAAAGAATCAGTGATAAAGCCCTATTTTTTCCCTTTATCACGTTTACATGACCACCATGAAGTATTTAAGTAGCCTGATACTACTTCTTTTTTGTGCGGCTTTGGTACGCGGCCAACAAAGCTGTTCGGGAAATTTTGGGGAAAATATCTTTGATGCTGGCGATTTCGGTAG
>JASBTH010000088.1 GCA_030148525.1 Saprospiraceae bacterium
CACCATCCTGGATGATGAGGGGGAGCCGGTCATCTTCTATACGGGGGTAGACGGAGCCAAGGCGGGCATTGGCAGCGCCTACCCATTGGATAGTAATCTGATTGAATGGGAGAAGAACCGTCAGAATCCATTGATCCCGAATCCACCGGTCAATTTCTTTTCCCTCGACTTTCGGGATCCTTACCTGTTCAGGCGAAATGATACCTACCACATGATCGTGGGATCCGGATTGGCCAATAACGGTGGCGGGATCTTGTTTACGTACTCCTCTACGGATCTGGAAAATTGGGAACTGGAACAGCCCCTGTTCCAAAGCAGAAATTTTCAGGATCACGGGACGTTCTGGGAAATGCCAGCCATGTTTGCGCTGGACGATGACACCTACGCGGTGGTCGTAACACCACAGTTTCCCGGACGCCCGGCGGATGTGATCTACTGGACCGGCACCTTCGACGGAGAGGTGTTTGAACCCTATCAAGAAGAGCCCGGCACGCTGGAAATACTATCCGAAAAACTACTGGCTCCGGCCTTTGGCAAAGACGAAAAAGATGAGTGGACGTATATCGGCATCATTCCCGATGACCGGGATGTTGGCTTGCAGATTGCAGCGGGCTGGCGCCATACGTTCAGTATTCCCCGCCAATTGCGGCTGCTCAATGATAAGCAAACCCTGGCCTCGGTACCTCATCCAAACCTATGCCGGCTGCGTCTGGATACGATAGCCCTTACGGATCGCACCATTATGCCGAACTCCTCCGGTAATCTGCCTGATTTTTCCAGTAATCAGGGAGAGATCGACCTGGAACTGAACGTGGCCGGTGCCGACCTGGTGCAGGTCCACGTATTAAAGAGTGCCGACGGTTCGGAGCGGACCAGTATTATACTGGATCGGGAAAACAACCGGGTCGGTTTGGATCGCCGATTTTCTTCGCCTTATCCGACCGTGGAGGATATTCGCTTTCAGGAATACGTGTTTAATGCCAGCGGAGAAGTATCAGTACGGGCTTTTATAGACCATTCGGTGCTGGAGATATTTATTGATGACCTGGTGGTTTTTTCGGCCCGTGTGTATCCCGCGGAAGGCAGCCGGGGCGTAGACATACTAACCAGCGGAGGGCCGGTTGAGGTATTGTCATTTCGGGGCCACCAACTGGGCGATAAATCAGACACCTTTCTGGCTGTATCCTGTCCGGCGGAAGATCTGCCCGACGGCTTGTATACGAGTACCAACGAATTACTGGACGATGACCTGATCGGCGTTTTCCCAAATCCTACCAACGGACACATACAGTTGTCGCTGAATGATGAATTACGGGAGCCGATCTTATTGCGTGTATATCGCATGGACGGTCAACTGGTTTACCAGTCGGGTATTTCGGCCCGAGGAGACCATAACACGGTGGTTCCCTTGCAGTCAGACTGGCCTGCGGGGACCTATTTTTTAACCATCACCACGGCAGATGGAAAGCTGGGAACAAAAAAGATAATCAAGAAGTAATGAAAACTACGAAACGCGCAAATCACGTTTGGGTATTGGTGACATTGGTTGTTCTGGGAGGTCCCCGTTTGTTGGGGCAATCCTTTGAGGAACCTCACCGCCCCCAATTCCACTTCACTCCGGAGGAAGCCTGGATGAATGATCCCAACGGCATGGTCTATTACGACGGGGAGTACCATTTATTTTACCAGCATTACCCCTACGCAAGTGTGTGGGGCCCCATGCACTGGGGGCACGCGGTAAGCACTGATCTGGTGCACTGGGAGCATCTCCCGATCGCTCTGTTTCCCGATGAGCACGGATTGATTTTTAGCGGAAGCGCAGTAATCGACTGGAATAATACCAGTGGATTTGGTGAGGGGGATACGCCGCCTATGATCGCCATATATACGTACCACAATATGGTCGGTGAGCGTACTCCGGGTGAGCAATTCCAGACCCAGGGTATAGCCTATAGCCTGGATAAGGGACGGACCTGGACCAAATACGAGGGTAATCCGGTCGTGCCCAACCCGGGTATTCGGGATTTCAGGGACCCCAAGGTGATCTGGCACGAAGGAACCCAACGGTGGATCATGATACTGGCGGCTAAGGATCGATTGCAGTTGTATACTTCACCCAATCTCAAAGATTGGACTTTTGCCAGCGAGTTGGGGCAGGGATCCACCCCGCAGTTAGGGGTGTGGGAGTGTCCCGATCTGTTTCCACTGCAGGTGGAAGGCACCGATCAACAAAAGTGGGTCATTATCGTCAGCCACGGCGGTGGCGGCCCCAACGGAGGCTCCTGCACGCGTTATATGGTGGGTGATTTTGATGGTAGCACCTTCACGCCGGATCACCCCGTTGAGCAGATCAACTGGTTGGACTACGGCAAGGATAACTACGCCGGCGTAACCTGGTCGGATATTCCGGAAGCGGATGGCCGGCGCCTGTTTATGGGGTGGATGAGTAATTGGGAGTACGCCACGCGGGTACCGACTACCGAGTGGCGCAGCGCTATGACTCTTCCCCGCAGTTTGCATTTGCGCGAAACGGATCGGGGCTTGCGACTTGCGTCAAAACCGGTAGAAGAACTGAACGCCTTGCGAACGTCCACCACGGATATCGCGGCCCAGACGGTGAGCGGTCATAAGCAGGTCATGAAAGATGCAACGCTTAGCGAAGTGGAAGTCTCCTTTGATCTGGCCAATTCCGACAGCCATTCCTTCGGGGTGGAGCTGGCCAACGAAGCGGGCGAATACATTCGCGTGCACTACGATCGCGCTTCCAGTCTGATTATCATCGACCGGAGTAACGCCGGCATTATGGACTTTTCGCCGGCCTTTCCGGGCCTGCATTACATCCCCATCGATCCGCCGACCGACCGCATGGACTGGCACATCTATTTTGACGAAAGCTCGCTGGAGCTCTTTGTGAATGACGGTGCCTACGTCGTTACGGATATCTTCTTCCCGACCTCGGCTTTTTCTCAATTGAGCTTCTTCGCGTTCCACGGAGCAGCTAAGGTGCAGGCAGGGAAGGTACACCGGTTGGAGCGGATATGGGATTAGACGGCCTACGGCTCACGGCTCACGGCTCACGGCTCACGGCCCACGCCCGTACGGGCTTCAACGGGTATGTCGGACTCCGGCGGGCAGGAACGGCTGACGGCGAAGTTCTCCCGGTATTCAATGGTACGGTTCCCTCTCCTCCCACAGTGAAGTACGCCGCCAGAGGTCAGACGGCTGGGAAGAGGAGAGGGTTAGGGTGAGGTTTCCGGGAAAGGTGCACGGCCTACGGCCCATGGTAGACGGCTCACGCTCGACGCAAAAAGTGCAAAGCCTGGCAGGAACGCCAATCTCTGTAGTCCCTTTTATCCCTTCAGTCGCTCATAGTCTCTACGTTCTCCAAAGTCCCTGATGCCCTATGCTCTACGCCCTATGCTCTACGTCCGCTGAAGCCTTGGCGGAGGCGGGCTACGCTCCACGCAATAAGTGCAAAGCCTGGCAGTTACGCCAATCTCTGCAGTCTCTCCGTTCCCTTCAGTCTCTCCGTTCCCTCCCAACGCGCTCCAAAAGCTGTTCCCGGGCAAGGTCAAAGGACCGGATCTTGACATAGTGGCCCTGATCATCGACTATTAGGTGCAGGGGAATACCCGAAAATTGCAAAGCCCGACTGGTAGCACCCTGGTCTTCGGCAAACCATTGTTGGCCGGTTGGATCGTGTTTTTCCAGGTACGTTAGCCAAGCCTCTGTCGATTCGTCGAATGAAATATCGGTAAACTGTACTGTGGTGTCGGCGGCAAAGGCCTGTTTCAGTTGAGCAAGTTTGGGTTTATCGCGCATGCAAGGGGCGCACCAGGTCGCCCAAAAGGTGACAAAATGGGTTTTGTCCCTTAGGTCCCGTAGATTCACGGTTTGCCCCTGTTCATTTCGCAGTTCGTGATCGGGGAGTTGCGACGGAGTATCATCCGAAAAGTCCCATAGTACCAGTGCGTGTTCATAAGAACCATCCGGTCGGGAGGAAAAGTCGTCTTGACGAATGACGAGTGGCTGACTGAATAGATACACCAGAAAGAGGATGCCCCAACCCGATAGGGCCGCCAGTCGATAAGGACGTGCCAGCCTGCTTTGGTTTGCCAGAATGGCCAGCATACCGGCAGCAACCAGGGAAAAAACAAACGGGATATACAGAAAATGAAAGGGCTTCCAAAGTACAACGGGCAACAATAGGAATAATAGCCAAGGTAGAGGCGTTTTACGGTTAATGCGGCTCCCAACAAATAAAGCGATCCCCGTAATCAGGATCGGAACCCAGCGAAGCCGGTTCACTTCGTGAATCCCCATTGGGTTAAGAAAAAAGAAGAAACCCGCCAGCACCGCCATTAGGAGGATTGAAGCCAGTATTCCAAGAACTATTCTAACAACAGAAGTACGCATAGCAAAGTGATTCTTTACCAGGAGGGATGAATCTGTTTGTCCTAATGGTGGGTGCTATTCCCTTTTTTGGATAATAAACCGTCTCTTTCTCTTTGGTCCCTTCCTTCCCTAAAGTCCCTGAGTCCCTGATCCTCTGGGTAAAAGTGCAAAGCCTGGCAGGTACCCTGAATCCCTCCGAATCTCTTCTATCTCTCCAGTCCCTTTTGTCTCTTCGCGACCCTCTAATGCTTCCCTTTTACCATACCAGCGGTCCTACGAGTCCGGGGAGATTCCGATTCCAAAAAAAAACTGCCCACCGTCCGATCTGGGCAGTGGGCAGAATAATTAGGTTATCGAATCACCTGGAAGCTCCTGGTCCAGCGTTGGTCGTGCATGTACATGACCAAATAGTAATGACCAGTTGGTAAGCTGGTACTACCCAGAATCTCTTCTTTTGTAAAATGGTAAGCCTGGTCAGCGGTCAGGGAAAGGTTCCCGGAATGCATAAGTTGGCCTGCCGAATTGATTACAGCTATTTCGGCCTCTCCGGTCCGGGTTGTTTTTACCGACCACTGAAAAGAGCCTTTATTCGGATTGGGGTATACCTGAAAATCGATTTGGGCTGGCTCCACATCTTCCAATCCGGTTGTCATCGGGGCAATGCGAATGACCTGTCCCAGGAATAAGTGCGTAACGTAGAAGCTTCCGTCATCTCCTACGACCATGCCGGGGCTTGGGCCAAAACCACTGGCAACCGTATCTTTCACACCCGCGTTGCTGGTGTGTACTACTAGGCCACTATTAAAGACAAAGGGCGGAAGGCTATCGCCACGGAATTGAGCCATCTGAAGGGTGTAGAATCCGTTGCCATCCGGATGCAGATCCATATCCGTCACCAGGGTATAGCCGGAATCAACTATGCCAACTTGTCCGTCGGGCGTCACGCGCCATACGTTGGATGCTCCGTCGAGAAAGGGGAAACCGGTTAAGGAACTGACCAGGAGATCACCATTATCGGCCATACGTATCCGGGTGGGCACCATCTCGTAAACGGGCGGTCCGAAGGGCAGTGGATTGGGGGTAACCGGGAAAGTGGCGAATACGGACATGCGGCCCGTTAACCCCTCCCGTTTGATGATGGCGTTGGCTGCCGCATCAGCAATGAACATGTCACAACCATCGGTTACCATGGAGTAGGGATTGCTTTCTGCAAAACCAGCCTCCAGTACAAAGTCTGAAATGCGAATTTGATGAACGGCGGCTTCCGCCGATAAGGAAGAATCGGTGCTCAATAAGACCGATCGGTCAAATAAAAGAATGGATCCCTGGAGATCGCCGGGTACTTCGCTGGTGAAAACACCTACATAATCTCCTATTGCCTGAACCCGGACCGGGCCGGCCGTTTCATTCGATTCGGGATCGAAAAAGGACGGCAGACTGTCAATTACACGCCGAAAAGGTCCTTCGGGAGTGCCCACCGTAACCGCACCGTCGTTCATACCGGTACCAGATTCGGCCACCCACAAAAAACCGGATTCGTCCTGGTCGATGCCCACGGGGGACCGAAGGTCAAAAGCAATAGGTTGTAGGGTCTGAGCGGTCAGGAATACCAGGCTTACCGCTTGCGCAAAAAGGAACGTAAAGATCTTCATGAAAATGGGTTTAAATGAAAGATTAAGTACGCTCCCAAGATGCAGGTGGTCAGGCCATTGGGGGTAGCACATATGTTGCAATGATTGACACATTTGGTGAAAAAGGGCCTCTCCCGGTATCAGGACGGGGCCAGTAAGAGATTCATAATAAAATGCAGCGGAAGATTACCGGACTACCTCGACTTCACTGGGCTTAATCCCAAAAGCTTGTTTAAAGGTGCGCCCGAAATAGGAGAGGTTGCTGTAGCCCACCTGAAAAGCGACCTCCGATACATTACCGGCTCCTTGTTCCAGCAGATCCTTGGCCCGCTTGAGGCGAAAGTCACGTATCAGTTCGTTCGGACTGCTATTGGTGAGGGCTTTGAGTTTGCGGTTAAGTTGGCTACGACTGAAATTGACTGCCCGGGCCAGCTCCTCCACGGTAAAGAATTCATTACCCAGATTGGTCTCAATTTGTTCGATGACTTGTTGCAGAAAGCGCTCATCAACGGAGGTGACCGCAACCTGGGAGGGCCGCAAGGATAGGGAGCCCTCGTATTTAGCTCGTAGCTTGGCCCGTTGCTCGATCAGGTTTTCCATGCGCACCCGTAATTCACGGGCATCAAAGGGTTTGGTGAGGTAATCATCGGCACCCGTTTGCAAACCCTCGATTTTATTGCCTTGTGCCGCCCTGGCAGTGAGGAGGATGAGGGGTACGTGACTGGTGCGCTCATCCTCTTTTAGTCGGGTACAGAGTTCCATACCATTCAAACGGGGCATCATGATGTCGCTGACGATAACGTCCGGGATAAGTTGCATGGCTTTCTCTAACCCATCCGCTCCATCAGAGGCCGTATGTACCCGGTAATGATCATGCAGAACTTCAACCATATAGTTTCGCAGGTCGGCATTATCTTCGACCACGAGGGCTAAAGGACGATCTGCCTGCTTTTGGTCGTTTACCGGAGTGGGGGGGATTTGCTCCTGCATCGGTAGCGAGACGGACCGGGGTGGTTGTGAGCCGGGAATACCGGATAGGACTTCCTCCTCGGAAAAGTACGACCGGGAAACCGGTAGCGTAAGGAGGAACGTGGCTCCTGATCCCGGGGTGCTCTCCAAGGTGATTTTTCCGTAGTGCAATTCCACTAATTCCTTTACCAGAGCCAAACCGATGCCGGTACCCTGATCCACGTGGGCTTCCAACTGATAAAATCGATCAAAAATCCGCGACTGTTCCCCCGGTGGTATACCCGGACCGGAATCGGAAATGCGGATGTGTATTTGTTCTTCGAAAGTGGAAACGGCAACGCGGATGGTACCGTGTTCGGGAGTGAATTTAAAGGCGTTGGACAACAGGTTGACAACGATCTTTTCCAGTTTACCGGCATCGAAATAAGCTTCCGGTACTTCTTCGGGAAAGATGGTCTGGAAATGGATATGATTTCGTTCAGCCAGACTCTCGAACGAAAAAACCATGCTGCGCAGAAACGCAATGACGTTGCCCCGGGCCACTTTCAGCTGCATCTTGCCGCTGTCCAGCTTGGAAAGATCCAGCAGTTGATCGATCAGACTTTGCAAGCGTACAGCATTGCGTTCAATAAGTTGCAGATGAGCTGCCGGAACGGGAATGTCTCCGGCTTCGGCCAGGTCCTCGCTGGCCGGCACCTGTTCTTTAGCCTGTTGCACCGGCCCCAGGATCAGGGACAGCGGGGTACGGAATTCGTGACTGATATTGGCAAAGAAAGCGGATTTGAGCTCGTCCAGTTCGCGGAGTTTTTCGGCCTCGGCTTTCTCGACCTGCAGGGCCATTTCGGCTTGTTGCCGTTGCTGTTGCTGGCGTCGGCGTACGTACTGAAAAAGGGCGGTCAGTGCCAGCAGGATAATGATCGAACCCAGGATGATTCCGTTGCGCAAACGGGCCTGGCGCTCCAGTTCAAGTTCCTGTTGAGCAATCTGAGCCTCCTTTTCCTTGGTGGCAAACTTGGTGTTGGCTTCGACCAGCAACTGCGTTTTTTCCCGGTTGTACAGGGTGTCGCGGATGATCTTCATACTGTCGATCATGGCGCCTACCATGCGGGCATCTCCCCGGGCGGTGTACACAACCGTCAGGCCTTCGTAGACCAATTGGACGATATCGTCGAAGCCGTACTGCGAAGCAATCTCTTTGCTTCGACGTAAATGGATCTCGGCCTCTTCGTAGCGTTCTAACTCCAGATAGGTGCTACCCAGGTTGAGTTCCGTATAACTTACGCCAACCGGAATATCGACGCGCTCGAATAAACCGATCGCTTCCCGAAAATGGGGTATTGCCCCTTCGAGATCATCCATTTCGTACGCAATCGCGCCCATGGTGGATTTGGCGTAAGCCATACCCTCCAGATCACCCACCTGCCGGAAATACTCGTAGCTTTTTTGCGCGTAAGCGCCGGACTCCTCTCCGGTGGTAACGACCGATAAGCCCTGATACAAACTGGCCAGCTTACGGATATCGCCGATCGGCTCGAAAATGGCAATGGCTTTCTCCAGGTATTCTTTAGCTGGCGGCAAATCTCCCAGTATGTTGTTTACCCGGGCCAGGGCATGGTAACATTCGCCCTGAAGGCGGGGAAGGTCGAGGGACTCGGCTATGGCCAGCGCTGTATCAATGGCCGACAGCGATTTTCCGGGTTGGTTGTACTCTTCGTAGATCGAGCTGTACATTAAATAAATACGGGCCAGCAGCGAATCGGCTTCTGCTGATCGGGCAATGGAGCGGGCCAGGTGGTTCCGGTCAAGTGCTTTGTCGCGAAAACCATTATCCAGTTCAATGTGAGCGAGGTGATAGTGGGCCTGCGCAATAGCCTCCTGGTCATCGGAGCGGCGAGCAATAGTGAGGGCTTCTTCCACGTGCTGCCGGGCTTTTTCGCGGTCAATGGCCGTCAGATGCACCACCAGTTCGAAAAGCACCGGAAGACGTTCCCCGGGAGAAGGTGTTTCGTTCAGTACGGCGGTCAGGCTGTCCACGACGGGGTTTTGGCCAGACAAAGAAATACTCCGGAACTGGCAAAGCGTCATCATCAGTAGCAGCAAAACCGTACGTGTATGGGTCATATGGACTGTACTAGGCCTATTCTAAAATAGCGTTTTTTAAATAAATGCACCCGGAGCAGATGCACGATCTGCCCCGGGTGGACATGAAATATCCTTTCCAGTGTGGTTTAAGGAGTGCTTCCTTCCGGCGGGGTTACCGGCGTTATTTGGGCCGATTGGATCAACCAGGTGCCGTTTTGTTCGACCATGGTGAACAGAAAGGCCATCTTGCCTTCTCCTGCCTTAGGGTCTCCCGTGACATCGTCGATAAAGGAGATGATCGCTGCCTGATCACTGATCCGGGTGATCTTTTTTTCACTGATCTTATGCTTGACCTTTTTGGACGGTTCACCCCAACTTTCGAAAACCGGAGTATGAACTTCCCGGATCTGATCACGTCCGCAAAAAATCATGCCTAATGGATTGACAACAATACCGGTTTCGGTGAAATTCGCAGCAAATCCGGGGGCATCGTATGCCCAAAAGGTTTTAAAGGTTTGGTCGACCCGGGCTTCAATAGCTTGGTGATCCTGGGCGACTACCTGATTGGTAAAGAAAAAGCAGAGAATAAGTGTTGGTGCAAAGAACCGCTTCATGATATGCGTTTTAGATTGACAAATAAAAATGAATACGGTCCAAAGGTGCAGGGAAATCCCCCTCTGCTGTTAGTACTAATCACGCACAGGTTCACACTTTTGTCGCAAATGAGTCGGCTTGCGCCAAAAAGTAGAATGGATGCGACAGGAAGAAGGGCCGAGGTACATGGTTCACGGCACACGGCTCACGGCTCACGGCTCACGGCACACGGCTCACGGTAGACGGCCTACGGCTCCCCATGTTTTCATTCGGACTCCGGCGGGCAGGAACGGCTGATGGCGGAGTTCTTGTAGTATTCAATGGTCCGGTTCCCTCTCCTCCAGTAGCCAAGAGGACCGCCAGGGGGCAGATGTCCGGAAAGAGGAGAGGGGTAGGGTGAGGTTACCGGAAAAGGCACACGGCTCACGGCTGACGGCCTACGGCTCACAGAAGGGGGCATACTTAAAGCAGGAATAAATGGTGTTTTAAGAACAGGAATTATCTTGGTAACCACTTTTTCGGTTCCCTCTCCTCCAACAGTGAAGTACTCCGCCAGGGGTCAGACGTCCGGGATGAGGAGAGGGTTAGGGTGAGGTTATCGGAAAAGGCACACGGCTCACGGCTCATGGCTTACGGTGCACCGCGGGGCGCACTTATTTAATAGCAAAAACTACCTCAACGGAGGTTTTTATCTTGATCTTTCGGTAGGGAATGGATTGGGTGTTGCCAGGGCTAAGGTTCCCACTCTGAGCACGATTAACTACTTTGTAATAATTTTCCAGGTAGTAGGTGTATTGATTTAGCATTTGAGCAATACCTTTCTCGCCAAATTCGATGATTTTTTGGACGGGGCCCAATTCTTCGGATAACTCGTTTAACATGGCTGAGGCTTTTACACTGGCATTTTGTATGGCTTGGAGTTTTAGGTTTTGTTCAAATTCAGGTAGATCTGAGTGTGTAACCTGAATTATCCGCGCCTGGTCAATCGGAATGTTCGAGATCAACCGCGCAAACGTATCGAGCTGGCCGATGTTGGAAAAGAGTAGAAGGGTAACTACGATTTTTTGCGAAAGCATAGCATCTGGATTTAGCCTAAAGACCAGCTTAGTCAGGAACTGGTTAAATGGGGATACGTTAAATCCATCTTAAAGTAATAGGCTCTACGCTCCACGCTCCACGCAATAAAGGCAAATCCTGGCAGTTACGCCGATCTCTGTAGTCACTTTGTTCCCTTCAGTCGCTCATGGTCTCTCCGTTCTCTAAAGTCCCTGACGCTCTATGCTCTACGCAAAAAGTGCAAAGCTATGCAGTTACGCCGATATCTGTAGTCTCTCCGTTCCCTCCAGTCTCCACACCCACTCCCGCCGTATCAGTTGGTACCGAAGTCAACCGTACACCGCCTTCACGCCCCAGGTGAAGCCCACCAATAAGATCAGGTGGTACATTACCCGTATCCAGTTCGTTTTTTTGCGTAAGCTAAATCCGGACCAGGCTTCTGCCAAAACCCAGAGGCCGAATACCGAAAAGAGAAGGGTGAACAGGAAAAAGGGGCGACCCAAAACGGCCATGGCCGCTACATCGTGGAGGAATCCGCTGATGCTGAAGGTCAACAGCAGGGCAAGACCATCCGGGAGATGGTTCCGGAGTGGAGCATACACCTTGTACGTCAGATAATAACTCCACAGTGGATTCCAGTTTTGCCAGAAAGCGCGAAAGGTTGGTGCCGTGAAGGACTGGCGGGTCATATATACGATCCGGCCCCACTCCGTGGAGCGGTATCCGGTTTTGCGGCCCAGGTAATCGTTGCGGTTCATTTATCGAAGATTCGGAATACTCTATGCTCGACGCTATCTGCCCGCTGAAGCCTTGGCGGAGGCGGGCTACGACCTACGCAATATGGGCAAAGTCTGGTAGTTACGTCAGTCTCTGTAGTCCCTTTTTTCCCTTCAGTCGCTCATAGTCTCTCCCTTCCCAAAAGTCCCTGATGCCCTATGCTCAATGCTCAACGCTCCACGCTCTATGCCCGCAGAAGCTTTGGCGGAAGCGGGCTACGCCCGCTGCCAATTGCCCGACGCAAGTAAGTTGCAAGACCAGGCACTTGAGTTTATCCCTTCAGTCGCTCCGTTCCCTCCAGTCCCTTCAAGTCCCTGCTGTCTCATCCAGCAGGGCATCCACGTTACCCCCGGTCAACTCACCCACGTTGCGTGTAATCCGCTCCAGGTCCCAGTCCCACCATTTCAGGGCCAGCAGTTTTTCGATGGTATCATCCGGGAAGCGCATGGCAATGACCTTGGCGGGATTGCCACCCACAATGGCGTAGGGGGGAACCGATCGGGTAACGACCGATTTAGTACCGATGATTGCCCCATCGCCTACCTGAACGCCGGGCATGAAGGTCGTGTCGTGACCAATCCAGACATCGTTTCCGATCACGGTATCTCCTTTTGAGGGATAGTTCTTGCCCTCCATAGCGTGCTCCCAGCCGTTCCCGAAAATGGCGAAAGGGTAAGCAGAGAGGGATTTACTGAGGTGGTTGCCACCGTTCATAATAAAAGTAGCCCCCGAAGCGATCATGCAGAATTTGCCAATCCGGAGCTTGTCCCCAATAAAGTCGAAATGATACTTGACGTTCTTTTCAAAGTTATGGACATCCTCGAAATCATCGTAATAGGTGTAATCCCCGACAATGATGTTCGGATTAGTGATGATGTTCTTCAGGAAACACAACCGGTCAGTATGAGGCAGCGGAAAGCGCTGATTGGGATCGGGTCCGGACATAGGTCTTGATTTAGTGAGGCCGGAAGATAGGAATTATACGGTAGACGCTCCACGCTCCACGCTCCACGCTCCACGTTGGTACATCCAATTTCGGGATACCTCTACTTTTTTTGCAGTTCGGTCCTTTCACAAGTAGCTTTCGCCAAAAAGGTATCATGCGGACACTGATTACCACCTTAACCCTGATCCTGTTCTCCTGCGGCGTCGCCCTTGCTCATCCTTCCTGGGGTATTGTTGTAGACGCCGAAGGACGCATCTACTTCGTGGACGTAACCCATAATGGAGATGGCACCCTCTGGACATACGATCCGGAAACGGAGAAACTGACTGCTTTACGCAAATGGTTCCACGCCCACAACCTCACCCTCAATGCCGATCAGGACATGCACACGGCCATCGCCATCTGGCGTACCGGCGAAGTGGAAGGGGAGGGGCATAATTACCTGTTTGAATACCACCCGGAAACCGATCAGTTGGATACCCTGCTGTTTACCGACGATTGGGACCTGTTTCACGGGGGACAGTACGCTCTTTCCCATACCATGCAGGAGGCGTATTTTCCTATGGACGGCGAATTGCGGACTCATTCCCTTATCGATGGTACGACCCGGACTATTGCTTTCCCGTTCGAGCGCATATCGACCCTGGCCACCGGCCCCAATGGCTATTTGTGGATCTCGGACTCCCGGTATAAGGATGGTACCATCCTGCGCTGGTCACCCGATACCGGCTTCGATGAGATCATAACCAACTTCTTTCCCGAAGACCGCTCCGATGCCCTTTTGGAAAACCGCAATCACCAGATCTTCTACGGACTGGGTTTTTCCGAGCATTGTAATCTACTTGTCGGCGAGAGTGTGGAACGGGCCCTCTGGGAAGTTGCCGACACCGGCGAAAAGGTCCTTCGGTACCAGTCACCGGAACACTGGATGCCCACGGGGATGTACTACCGCGATGGCAAATACTACGTTATGGAGTACGGTTTCGACCAAGGACATTTGGGACCGCGCATCGTGATCCTGGACCGGGATTTTAAGGAAGTAGAGCTGTTGGAATTTTCCTTTTAACTGCATTCTTGGGAAGCCTTTAATCGTAGGTTCCCGGACCGTGGACCATGGATCAAGGGCCATGGACCGTAAGCCGTATATCGTAAGCCGTAAATCGTGGCCCGTGGCCCTTTTCCCTTCAGCTCACTTCCCCGTGGCATTCAAACCCAAGCGGTGTGATGGAAAAGACCACCGTTTTCCCATTGATCTTCATGTAGAAATAGGACCGATCGCTACCTATGTCGATTACGCCACAGGGATCGTCGCTGAGGACAGCTTCGGCCTCAATCCGGTTTTTGATATGGCTATCCACCACCCGATTGGCGGCGGCTTTCCACTTGTCTTCGGCGATCATGTAGAGGATGGCGGCCCCTAGATGGAAGGCCCCGACACCAACCCCGGTGAGGGTTGCTCCTGCCGTAGAGCCTCCCCTGACTACCTTTTCGGCGGCTTCCAGGGCACCCTGTCCCATGGCGCCGGCCCCCGAGGTGATGCGGGCCAGGATTTTTTCGCGGTCCGAGGGGTTGATGAGGTCTTGGTTATCCCTGATCCAGGCGGCTAGTTGCTCGAGGCAATCGTTTAGGCGCTCGCGTTCTTCTTTTTCTTTGGCTGCCGCTGCTGCCGCATCGGCCCGGGCAGCTGCCTTTTGCTCCCGAATTCTGCGGGCTTCCTCGTCTTGCAGTATCCGGATGGCATCCCAGGCATCTTCCTTTTCCTGCTGCGTGTCGTCGATCTCGTCCTCCAGGTCGGCTACGTCGTCCCATCCCCGGCGGGAAGACCGCTTTAACGCATCTTCCAGTTTCTTTTTTTGCGCAAGCATATCCTCGACCTTATCCCAAAAGGCCGTCCACTCCTCCCGACTGCTGGGGCAGTCATCCTTTAAGAGCTGTTCCAGATCATCCATGAAATCGCAAATGCCGGTGTTTTCCATACACCATTCCACCAGTTGCTCCAGGGCCTTTTTGAACCAGGCGCATTCATCTTGTAACCGGGCTTCCAGGGCTGCATAAGCTTCTCCCCGCTGTTGTGCGTCTTCGGCTCGTTGTTGGGCGTCGGCCATCAGGGCGCACCGCTCCTGATTTTCGGCAATGAGATCAGGTAATTCCTCCATGCGATCCCGGCATTTCCGATAGCGTTTATTTAATGCTTTCAGGTCCTTTTTGAGGTTGGCGACCTCTTTTTCCCAGGGCAGGTTCCCAAAATCGGTATTGGTCTTACTGGATTCACCAGAGTACCCATAGTAATAGCGGCCATCGGAATGGTAACCGTAAGACCCGGTGAATCCATTGTCAATAAATAATTGGTGGATTTGCTCCAGAATGGCGTCTTGCTCGGCCTTGAGGGCATCACATTGTTCAGCTTGCTCCTCTAGTTCTTGTTCAAGGGCTTCCGTATGATTCTGGCAATCTTCTACGGCCTGTTTGGCTTCCGCCACCGCTTGCGCCAGGGCATCGCGGTCGGTTATCCCTGGGGTAGCTGCCCGTTGGCGATCCAGAGAGTCGAGGATGCCGGTTATCTCCTTCTTATACACATCGACCAACAGGTCGAGGCGTTTATCAAGGCTGACTAATTCCTGCCAACGCAGGGAATCCTGGGTGGCTTTCCAGCCGATGCTGTCGCGCCGCGAACGCAAACTATCCAACTGTTTATCTAAATCGCGAACCCGCTTGCGCCAGCCATCAATGTCCGGGCTTAGTTCCAAAAAAAAAAGACCGGTCGGTATCGCTCATGGTCGATATCCAGGAAGACAGGGGCTCGCGCACAAAGAGAGGAAGCACGATCTGGTGCTGATCGTCGGTCTGATAATTCATTTGGAGATCGTACAACCCCAACGGCAGATCGTTAGGTACGGGCAGGGTAACGTAGGGACGTGAACCATCCAAGTGGGGCACTATGGATGTAGTAACCGTATCCCACCGTCCCTCCATGGTTGCTTCGGGATATAAGACGAAGGCCTCCGCGGGCCGCATGGGTAATTGCACACTAGCTCCCGCCATGACGTCCAGGCCATCTGGATAGCTGTTCGCGAGTAAAGAAGTGGATTGGTCGCGGGGGGAATCCAGGATTTCGGGTTGTTCGTATTCAAATAGTTGCGCCCAGCGATCCGGTACGTATACCTCCGCCACGGTGGGTGAGGTGGCGGGTATAGTTACCGCAGTTTCTTCTGTTGGCCGACGGCCAAATTGCCAGACTGCCGTAAGGCCGATACCTGGTGTGTGGATAGTGCTTTCGTCCTGAAAAACGGTCTGCAACTGGACATTTAGTTCAACGGCAACCGCCGACTGTGCCCATCCTCTCAGGCCAGTACTGATCATTACTCCGGGATGGGATTCGCGTCGGTTTGCTGATACTTGTAAGGGGTGACCAACCAGCATGGCCTCCACGGGTTCAAAGGAACGGAATTGATAGATACCTCCTGCTTCCGCAAAAAAACAGGTGCGCCCTTTTGTCTGGTAGCCACCAGTTAGTCGCAGGGTGGTGGCATTCCAGGGGCCTTCAAACAGACCATTCACTACCCGTTCCGTTTGTGCTTCCGGATCGAAGAAAATTGCCGAAAAATCGCGTGATAGGGTTCCCATGGTCCAGGTGCCTCCGAATCGAAATCGCCACCGCTGATCAACCAGCATTTCGGCCAGCAGGCCCAGGGTGGGTGTTCGCCCACGGGAAAAGCCATCGTAGGATTGGACTTCCAGGAATTCACCACCCAGATCGCCACTAATGGCCTGGTAATAGACCGGATCGGATAAAATGGTTTGGTTGAAATCGGTCAATAGAGGCAGGGCTAAATGGTCGTATTCTTCATCGGAAGGGAATAATTCCAGCACGGAAAAACCCATGGAAAAGTCGGACTGAGCACACAATTGGTTTGGCCCGCAAAGGATGAGCAGGCAACTGGAAAGGATCAATATACGTCCTCGTTTTCCCATACTGTGTGAGCTAGCCTTCTTTCAAAATAGGCTATTTATGGTCCAATCGCAAGGGGGATGTCAATTCTTCAACAACTGCGCATTGCAGTTTTGGACAGTGATTTTGACGGATTAGAGCGATTAGAGTTTGAGTATTGAAGTGGATTATTCTACAATTGAAACGGCACCTATACCGACAACGGGCAGTGAGTAGTAAACAGAGGTTAAGACTTTAGAAAGCCAGCAGAAAAAACAATTCAACATTGAGCATTCATCATTCCGACTTACAAACACGCTCTAAGTGGAAGTCTCAAAGCAGGAGGGGATTAAAGTCACACTACTTCCCCTTCCCCTGCAGCACCACCAAAATGGTATAGAACAGGATCTTGAAATCCAGGGCCAGTGACATATTCTCGATGTAGAGGATGTCGAACTTCAGGCGCTGGATCATTTCGCCAACATTACTGGCGTAGCCGTACTTAACCTGTCCCCAGGAGGTGATGCCCGGTCGAACTTTCAGGAGATGCTTGTAATGCGGAGCTTCCTTGACGATCTGATTGATGTAGAACTGACGCTCGGGGCGGGGTCCGACCAGCGACATATCGCCTTTCAGCACATTCCAGAATTGAGGTAACTCATCGAGGCGCCATTTGCGCATGGTTGCGCCCCAGGGCGTACAACGGCAGTCATTGTCCTGAGACAGTTGCGGGCCGTTTGATTCTGCATCCGTCCGCATAGAGCGGAACTTGTAGATCATAAAGGGTTCACCGTGGCGGCCGATGCGTTCTTGTTTAAAGAAGATGGGGCCGGGAGAGGACAAGCGCACCCGCAAGGCGATGTAGGTGTATGCCGGTAACAGCAGGATCAGCATTATGAAGGAGGCGAGGATATCAATGCCGCGCTTGACCAGCCTTTGCCATTTTGGCATCAGTTCCTGGCGGATCTCGATCAGTACGGCGCCGTAGACGTGGTTCATTTTCACGGTGCCCAGCATGATGTCGTACATGTCGGGGATGATCTTCACCAGTACTTGCCGGTCAAAATCAAACAGGACATTCAGAATGCGACGCAGGCGGTTGTGCTCCGATGTTTCGATGGCGATGATGGCCTCCTCCACCTGGAAATCGCGGATTACATTCGCAATATGATCGATCTTGCCCAGCATGGGCAGGGATTGCTTCAGGTGATTGGTACTGGTGCCGTTAGTGTCGATAAAGCCGATGAAATTGTGGCCCAATTTCTTGGGGCGCTCCTTGATTTCGTCGTACAACTCAACGGCATTTCGGTTGCCGCCGATCATCAGGGTATTAAAGGTAATATCACCGGCTTTTAGCCGTCGGCTGGCCCGCGTTAGAAGCACCATCCGTGCAAAGGCGGTAAGTGTAAAATGCAGGATAAATAAGGTGATGAACGACTGGTAGTAGGTGCGGTAATCGGCCACAAAATCGTCGAGAATGAGGGTGAAGAACAGGAAGGTCACCCCAAAGAAACTCAGAAACAGTGTACGCGCCAGGGTTGCCAGGCGCGAAAGGCGATAAATATCGTGGTATTGGTCGAAGATGGAATAAAAGAGGAACCAGCCCATCGGAATGAGAGTTACGCCCAACCAAAAGTTGGGGTCTTGCAGGAGCATGCTATCGAGTGCCTTGCCCTCCAATTGACTGCGATACACAAAAAAGCTTACCCATGCCAGTAGTGCAACAGCAATATCGACCATCTTATAGATAGTCGTGTGGCGCTTGCGGCGCCGGGTCATGCGTCGTCCTGCCTGGCGTACTGCTTCTTCATTTAAAGTGAAGGAGCTTGAGGTTGTCGATGCAGACTTTGGCGCTGTTCCGGGTGTACGTACCATCGTTTCGTGTAGGTAAAGAGGTTTGCAAAATCAGTTTGTATTCATCGCCATCAGTATTGGCGACCGCTTCACTGAGGTTAAAGTAGATCTTCTTCCATTCGTCGGAAGGTCGGAATCCCGCTACGTACCGGGCGTCGACGGGTATCTCTGAGCCGCTGTTAAAACCCAGGACCCCAAATTGGACCGGAGCTTCAGAGCGGTAGTTCATTTCCAAATACACGGGAATGCCACTTGTCTGCAAATCCCGGAATCGACGGGTGGAAGCCAGCTCTGCGGCGGGGGCCGCTTCGGTCAGCTCAATTAATCCACCCATTTGGCCCTCAAAGGCGGCCTCGGACCGGGCTACCAATCGATTTTCGGAGGAGCCCGTGATCACTTCCTGGAATACCGTCAGCCCCGTCTCGTAATTTTCCAGAAGCGCAAACTTCGTATCTTCCCGATACCGAAAGCTTAATGAGAAGGAGTCGGTGCGGTCGGGTTCCAGGTTTGGTTCCAGCGCAACCGGCTCGTAGAAGGGGTATATTTCCGGGGTGGCACTAATGCCGTTGTCCCGGATGCCCGCTTCCATGCGAACCCTGGTCGGACCACCCATCAAAATGGGGGCGGTAAAGGGTATATCGTACGCACCCTGGAATTGGTCATCAACAAAGAGCCAAGCCTCGGTAATATTTGCCGAGGAACTTCCCTGGGAGGCATTCATGGTAGTTACCGATACACGATCCACATGTACATACGAAGGAATGTCGGCTTTGGGATTTACTTCACCACAACCCATAGCAGTTGCCAACAACCAAAGCATTGGCCATTGGAAGCAGATGCGGGATTTTTGGGCTGTAGTTTTACGCATAACGGTTAAGACAATATTTTGCTGTTTTGGGTTTCTATCCGGGCAATGATCTGGTGGGCCAGTTTCAGCGCACTGTAACCGTCCTCGATCCCCACCCGGGGCCGGGTGTTATTCATTATACTTTCGGCAAAGGTTTCCAACTCCATTTTAATGGCGTTCACCGATTCAATGTCCGGCATGTCCATGGTGATGTACTTCTTGCCCCGATTGGTTTCCAGTTCCATCATGTGGGGTTGCTCTTCCTGGGGTTGATCGTACAGTCGAACGATCTGGGCTTGTTTTTCCAGGAAGTCCAGACTGATGTAGGCATCCCGCTGGAAAAAGCGGACCTTGCGCATTTGCTTCAGGGAAATCCGGCTCGCCGTCAGGTTGGCAACACCGCCGTGCTCGAATTCCAATCGGACATTGGCAATGTCCGGAGAATCACTGACCACGGCTACACCACTGGCGTGAACCTCGCGTACGGGTGATTGCACCAGACTCAGTACGATGTCGAGGTCGTGGATCATCAGGTCCAGGATCACTGATACATCGGTGCCTCGCGGGTTAAAAATGGCCAAACGGTGGGCTTCGATAAACATCGGATCTAAGGGCATATCACCCAGGGCCAGCAGGGCCGGATTAAATCGCTCGACGTGGCCGACCTGTACCTTGACCCCTTGTTGTTGGCTAATGGTGACCAACTCTTCGGCTTCCTCTACGGTATGGGTGAGCGGTTTTTCAATAAAAACGTGCTTCCCGGCCAGCATGGCCTGCTTAGCCAGGGTATAGTGAGTGGTGGTAGGAGTGACAATATCGACGACATCCACGGCATCCAACAGTGCTTCGACCGAATCAAAGGCTTTAGTATTGTGGGCTTCAGCAGCCTCTTGGGCCTGTTGGGGATTCGGATCGTGAAAACCCACCAACTGGTAGTGTTCGGTTGCCAGACCGATGCATTTGAGGTGGATTTTTCCGAGGTGTCCTGCACCCAATACGCCAATTTTCAACATAAACAAGTAGTGTTTTCAGTTATCCTTGTCGATAGTACATGAGAACTGCTCCAAATAAAGTGATCAGCAGAATAAGTACCGTTGCCATGCGAATGGAATACCGCATGTGGCGACTGAAAACGCTGATTTCTTCCCGCATGTGCGGGTATCTTGGGTAGATCTCCTCTTCCATTTTACCGGGATTGAACAGGTGCTTTGCACCGAATTCCACGCGGTTCTGAACGAGTTTCCGGTAGGTGCGTAGTACGCGAAACCGAAAATACAGGTTGAGAAAAAGCATCGCAATGAACAATCCAATGATTATGGATACTAACAGAATGTACATGTAGCCTCTTTTGGAGCAAAAATAGAACTTTGTCTCGCTTTCAAGGCGGTAATCGAGCTCTTCGGCTATTACCTTGCGTTTTACCCTTTTGGTAAAATCCTTTATTGGCAAGACTCCTATCCGGTACAAAACGCTGCTTAGCCCCCATATTAAATAAAGGTTATTTTTAAAGACGGGTATCCTGTGGTATCCGTTGGGCTTATCTGGCTTTCGCCAAAAAGGCAGCGAATTTTTGAAAACGCGTACCTTTCAGAGAAAAGAACCAGCCATGACCGCACACCAATTGTTTGCTTATGATATCCTGGAGCGAAACCGGGTAAACATCTACGGCATATTAAAACGCTTTACACCGGACCAACTAAACCGCGTTCCGGAAGGCTTCAGCAATAACCTGATCTGGAATGCCGGCCATGTTCTGGTGACCCAACAGCTCTTGGTGCATAGTCTGTCGGGGTCGGAGGTTTTAGTTTCAGAGGATTGGATTCGTCGATTTCGCAAAGGATCCCGACCAGAGAAAGATATTTCCCGGGAAGAAATTTATCAGCTGATGGAAGCACTGCTGGAAGTACCAAAAAAGTCCAGAAAAATGGCAGAGGAAGGTCGAATGTCGGATGCCTTTAAAGACTATGAAACCAGTTTCGGTATAACGCTGCACAACCTGGAGGAAGCAATTCATTTCAACAACATCCACGAGGGTATGCATTTTGGATCCATACTGGCACTGCGGAAAATGGTTTAGGAAGGTTCAGGGGGCAAGGTCCAGGGGTAAAGGTTTATGGTTCAAGGTCCAGGGGTCAAGGAAGACCACCTTGGACCCTGAACCACGGACCATTAGCTAAGCAAGCTTTGCAGTTTCATTGCCACGCCCATATCGCCTTTTACCTTTATTTTTCCGCTCATAAAAGCGTTCATGGGGTTTAGATCACCTTTCAGCAAGGCTCCAAAATCTTCCTTGGAGATCTCAATGGTACAGTCCGCATCCCGGTCCTCAGTAGATACCGTATTTTTATCACCGGTACCGTCCAGTATTACTTGCTCATCCCCCATCTTAAATTTGAGGGTGTTCCCGAGGGGGGGCGCATTATCAGCCCGGGATTTTACAGCATCTACTACTTCGTTGAAATTCATGTGTATTCCGTTTTTTTTATTAGGTAATTGGATGGTTGTATCATTCGCAGCCTCCCCTGCTACGGCAGTTGGCTTTGGTTGTTTGGCATGATCGTATTGGTGCTCATCGATGACCATTTTGGCGATGATCTCCCGCATGATCTCGGAAGTGCCACCACCAATTGTCCCGATCCGGCTGTCGCGGAACATACGGGCAATTTTGTACTCTTCCATATAGCCGTATCCCCCGAAGAATTGTAAGCATTGGTAGGTGACCTTATCCGATAATTCGGTGGCCAGTAACTTAGCCATCGAACATTCCTTCACTGCGTATTCCCCCCTGGTGTGTAAACGGGCACAATGGTAAATGAAAGCCTGGGTGCTCTCAATCTCGGCACTCATCTGAGCTACCCGGTGCCGCAGCACCTGGAACTTGTTAATGGGACGACCAAAGGCCTCCCGCTCCGACATGTACTGCATAGCGTATTCCAGCGCCAACCGACTCCCCGATACCGCACTGATGGCTCCCGCCAGACGCTCAACTTGCAGGCCGCCCATCAGGTAATAGAACCCCATATTCTCCTCGCCAATCAAATTCTCAACCGGGACCCGGACATCGTCGAAGTTGAGTTCAGCTGTGTCCGATGAATGCCATCCCAATTTCTTCAACTTCCTGGCCGAAACGCCTTCCGCCTGCCGGTCGATCACCAACAGACTAACACCACCGGTGCCTTTGTCGGGGTCTGTCTTTACCACCGTTACCAGAAAGTCGCCATAATAGCCATTCGTAATAAAGGTCTTGGCTCCGTTTACGACGTAGTGGTCCCCTTCTCGTACTGCTCTGGTCTGTATGTTGGCGACATCAGAACCAGCTCCCGGCTCCGTGATCGCAATAGAAGCAATCCACTCTCCGGCAATCGCCTTGGTGAGGTATTTCTCTTTCAAAAAGTCCGAACCGTGTTTCCAAATGTACGGCGTAGCCATGTACTGCTGAACACTCGGAGTGATCATAAAACCACCTGAAAAACACCTCGCAATCTCCTCCAGGAAGACCACAGAAAAGAAGAAATCAGCGTTCATACCTCCGTATTCTTCGGGGTAATTCAGGCCCAGGTATCCCATCTCCCCAAATTTGCGCCACAATTCCTTGGGGATACGACGGTCTTCTTCCCATTGATCAATATTCGGCTGCACCTCCCGGTCCAGGAAGTCCCGCAAACCCTCGCGAAAGAGGTTGTGTTCTTCGGTGAAGTGATAATTCGTATTCATTTATTGTTCGGTTTTCAATGCTCAATGCTCAATGCTCGGTGCTCAATGCTCAATGCTCGGTGCTCAATGCTCAATGCTCAGTGCTCGGTGCTCACTGCTAAATGCTCAAGGCTCGCTGCTCAATGCTAAATGCTCAGTGCTAGGAGAA
>JASBTH010000130.1 GCA_030148525.1 Saprospiraceae bacterium
TCCTCATCGCGTTCGAAGAGGGTATAGGCCTTCAGTAACTGACTCATGGAGTGCAGGCGCCGGGCCTTGATGGCGTAGTCTTGCGATAACTTGGTTTTTTTATCTTCTTTTTCATCCTCCGTCAAACCTTCTTCCTGGTCAATCTCTACCAGGCGGGTCGTGATATCGGGCATGATGAAGAATCCTTCATCTTCGACAAATTTGGACAGGTATTCCACCCCTTTTTCGGTCAGTTCCACCTGACGGTTTTTTTCGTCAATGGTGAAGTATAGCTCCTCGTCCACCAGGTGCATATTCTTTGATTGCTCCTGCATGTAAAAGTTCTCGGTTTTCTGCAGGGCAACCCGGATGCCTTCTTCGCTAAGGAACTTGATCAGTGGCCTCGATTTCGGCAGTGCGCGGTATGAACGTAGCAATGCCATGCCGGCTTGTCCTTCTTCGTGGCCAACTTCGCCTTCTTTGAATAGTTTTTTGGCGGAAGCCAAAAAACCGGTGGCGAGCTTGCGTTGCACAGCGATAAGCTTTTCGACGAATGGGCGGAGTTCTTTGTATTCCTGTTCTTCACTACCCTTGGGTACCGGACCGGAAATGATCAGCGGTGTACGGGCATCATCGATGAGAACGGAGTCGACCTCATCGATCATGGCAAAGTGGTGCTTGCGCTGCACTTTTTCACCTACCGTACGCACCATATTATCGCGCAGATAGTCGAATCCAAACTCGTTATTGGTACCGTAGATCACGTCGCACCCATAGGCGCGGGTACGCTCGGGGGAGTGAGGCTTGTATTTATCGATACAGTCGATCGTCAGGAACAGAAACTCCAGGATGGGGCCGATCCATTCGGCATCGCGTCGGGCCAGGTAATCATTCACCGTAATTACGTGGACACCCTGACCAGACAGCCCGTTGAGGTAGGCGGGCAGGGTAGCCACCAGTGTTTTACCCTCACCGGTAGCCATCTCGGCAATCTTACCATCGTGAAGCACCATACCGCCGATCAGCTGCACATCGTAGTGGACCATATTCCAGGTAATATCACCACCGGCAGCCTTCCAGCTGTTTTTCCAGATGGCTTTATCATTTTCGATACGCACATATCCTTTATTGGACTGGGCAGCTACATCCCGGTCGTGATCGGTAGCGGTTACCGTCATTTCCTGGTTTTGACTGAAGCGGCGAGCCGTCTCCTTAACCACGGCAAAGGCCTCGGGCAAAATATCTTTCAGAATGACTTCGAGTTCCTTATCCCGCTCCTCCGTGAGTTCATCTATTTGTTTATAAAGCTCTTCTTTGTGAGCGAGATCCTCAGTTTCGGTACTCTCGGTCCGCAGCTTGCCAAGCTCAGCGTCAATATCTTCCAGATAGTCTGCGATTCGCTGGCGGAATTCCTGCGTTTTGTTCCGCAATTCATCGTGGGAAAGGCCGGAAAGTTCTTCAAAAATCTCATTGATTTGGTCGACGATGGGGGAGTACGTCTTGACGTCCCGGTCGTATTTGGTACCAAATAGTTTTTGGATGGATTTACCGATCGTGCCGAACATATGATGTGTGTGATTTCTTTATGCAGTAATGGGCCGCAAAGATACAACAATTTGCCGCCCGTCTTTCGTTTAGCGAAGTACGTTTTATCCGACAAAAAAGTCGTTTTCAGTATAAAAGACAGAAAAGAGGACCTGGTTTTTACCGGAAAAGAGCGCAAGCGCCGTTTTACCGAAAACAATTTGGCTAATATCGTACCAACCTAGGAATCGAGTTATTTACCTGCCAGAGTGGCATGATAATCGATTATTTGGTGCACAAATAGGCTTGCCACTGTTTTTTTGGCCATAATGTCAGTTTTCTGTTGTTTTCTTTTTTGCGAAAGCGAAATGAAAAATTTCTGCACTATGCGTTTACCCGTTTGGCTATTTCTTGGTATCACTCTGGTTTGTACGGCTTGCCAGCTTTCATCGGAGGGTCGCGATATCCGTAACTACTATTTTCCCCTGCGGTCACTGACCGATGGGCTCGTGTACGAATACCGGCCCGTGCGTACCGACAGCCTGCCTCCGGAGTATTGGTATTATCGAAGCCTGCTACCAGGGGATTCGGTCTTTCTGAGTGCGACGTTCTACGAGCGCGATCTGTTGCCACGCCAGCAGATGACCCAAAAAATGACCAGCGACGGCATGATCCTCAAAGACCTGTACCTCTACGAACCCGATTCGACCCGCGATGATGTACAACTGCAGATACCCGTACAAGTAGTAGCTGACGATGTCTTTCCATTCCGTGTACGCGAAAACGGAGGTGTGTTTGTATATAATATTCATTGGACACCGCCCCAAGACCCCGATGCCACCATCCGCATTATCCGCAATCGCCGGTATTTGGGGGATACGACCTTTACCTTTAAGGGCGAGCGTTACCCGGCGGTGCGGTTCTCCATTCGGGAGCTGTTGGAGTACGATGCCAATGGCGTTTTCGAGCAGGAATACGAAGGAGAGGAAATGTACGCCAAGGGCTTGGGCCTGGTTTACTATCGCAAATCGGTAAGTGATGCCCTGGAATTGGAATACGCTTTGGAAGACCGCTACCCAATGGAACAATTGGAGGCAAAGTTCCGTTCTTTATATGGAATTGATGCGGAAAAAGATCCCGATCATCGGATTTCTCCGAATTAATCGCCATCGGGATGGCACCTCATCAAAAAAAGTTCTATATTTGCCGTCCGTTCCAATTGGTTGGGTGGCCGAGCGGTTAGGCAGAGGTCTGCAAAACCTCGTACGGCGGTTCGAATCCGCTCCCAACCTCAAGCACATGCAAAGCCTTTCTGCGATAGCAGGAAGGCTTTTTTGCTTTTATTCCGGCGAAAAGCATCGCTTTTCAGCTGGATTTAAAGCAAAAAAAGCAATCCGCCAGGATTGGCTTTGCGTGTGCTTGAATCCCTCCCCCTTCTACGGAAGGGCTTCCGGCAAACACGTCCTAGAAATGAAGTTTTGCAAAAAACCGCAGTTGTTCGGCCTGCATAAGCAGTGCCGGGAGCCAATCCGCTCCCAACCTCATTGTTTTAAAATCCTAGCTCGTTTTTCGGGGTAGGATTTTCTGTTTTGGTATTAGTATCTCGTATGGACGTGATTAGGGGATTTGGAGAAAGGGAGAA
>JASBTH010000212.1 GCA_030148525.1 Saprospiraceae bacterium
GCATCCAGCTAAAGAAGGATTGAAACTCAAACGAGCATGGAGATTGGACAATAGTAGAGGGTCTTCCAATTCAGCATCCAGCTAAAGAAGGATTGAAACGCAACCGAATTGAGGCTGCATATCTCTACTGCCTATTCCGGAGTGTTTGACCCCATCAAAAAATTCACTATTCCACCCACCGTTCCTCAAATCGCCTCTTTTCTTCCGTAAAATCCAAGAATGGTAATTCCCTCTCCAATTCAACCACCTCCTGTAACTGCTTGCGCAAAAAGGCCTGATGGCTCTCCGAGGCAGGGTGATGGGGACGGTGGGCTGCCGCCCGCTGGATGGCTGCTACCCGTTGCATGGCAGCCCTGGTCTCCGGTTCCAGCCAGGCATCCGTTAGCTTTTCCCAGACGAAGGCCACGGCATCCGCATTGGGGTGGGTACCGGCCCGGTCAAAGAAGGCGTAATCGCGCAGTTCGTCGGTCACCAACTCGTAAGCGGGGAAATAGTGTACGAAGGGGAAACGCTGTTCCAATTCTTCAGCGGCCAGGATCAGGGCGGCCTTCGACCGCTGGGAATCCACCAATCCGTCGCGGGTATAACGCACCGGACTGACCGTGAGGATAACCTTCAGACCGGAGTTCGCCCCACGACACCGGTCGATGGCCCCGGCCAGGGCATCCGCCATAGCATCGACCGGCAGACGTTCGCGCTGAAACAAGCTATTCGGAAAGCGGTGGCAGTTGGTCACCATATCCAGGTTTTCTTTTTGCCGCCAGATATGAGCGGTTCCCAGGGTGAGTAGTAACCACTCTCCTTGCAGTAACATGCGCCGCCCGGTGGCCAATGCACGATTGATCTGCTGCAGTGCCGTTTGCTGATCTGGATGCGCAAACCGCCCGTGGTGATCAAAGCTGTACCAAAGACCGTCATTGGCCCGCAGATCCGATGCTCCGTACACTTCGCCCGTAAGCATGCGATCCAGCGCCCGGGCAATGGAGGCCGGATTGAACAAGATTCCAAAGGGATTCTGAACTACCCGGAATTTCCGGATACTCAGCGCTTCCCCCATGTGTTCCGCAAAACAGGAGCCCATCGCCAGTATTCCGGCCCGGTAGTGTAATTGTTCCGGTATTGAAGTTATTGTTACGGATGTTCGTTTTTGCAAAGCCATATGTTTGAAATGAATGCTGAATGCTCTATGTTGAAGGATGAATTGGATTGAATAATCGATAGGTAATGCATCTTTGGCATCAGTACGCTCGATCCACCAGCCGTTGGCGCGATCCAGCCACACCTTGCGCCCGTACGGGCTTCAGGGGCCGCAGGAGGATCAGCGCACCCTTAAAACCGTGAGCCGTGAGCCGTGAGCCGTGGACCGTGGTCCGTGAGCCTCGAACCTGGATTACCCCATCTCACTTAAAAATAGTATTTTCCCCGCGCACGTCGTTTTTGACCGTACATTCGGACAATGGCGGGCAGGTGGTACAACGGATATACCGCTTTTGCTTGACTTTGAAAACACCTTGCCGATACTTTGCTTATGGGGTTCATTGATCGCCTTTTCGGAACCAGTAAAGATGACCTTGCCCAGCCCGAGATCCGGTTTGGCCGGTATACTGATTCGTATAAGCGCACCGAAAACTACGAAGCCTGGGACGCTTCCCTCCGCTTTTTCGAAGAGGAAGACTTCCTGAATTCCTACCGGCAATTCCTGTTCTACCTCCGCGATCAGTCCGAAGATAATGTCCATTACGAAGACAAGGACGGGGGAATTTCCTTTGAGCTGTACCAGGGATCCAAAAAGATTTGTGGTTTTGCCGACGACAAGAAGTTTAAAGCCGAAGCCCGCATCGCCTACACCGAATCCCTGAACGTAGCCTTCATGCGGCGCCTCATCGAGAAAAACTTCAGCCTGAAATACGCCCGTTTCGCCCTCGATGAAACGGACAATATTACCATCATTTTCGATACCTACACTCTGGACGGCTCCCCCTACAAACTCTATTTTGCCCTCAAAGAGCTGGCCACTAATGCCGATAAGCAGGACGACCTGCTGCTCGACGAATTCCGGGAACTCAATCCCGTGGAAACCGCCCACCTGCAGGAACTACCCAAAGCAGAAAAGGAGGCCAAGCATCAGTTTATCGTCGATGAGATCCGCAAAGCATTACACATCCTGGAACACGGTGCCCTGAGCCTCGAACAGTACCCCGGTGGGTATGCCTACATACTCCTCAACCTGCTCTACAAACTGGACTTCCTGACCAAACCGGAGGGACATACCATGGAAACCCTGGAGCGACTACACCGGAAATACTTCGCCAAAGACGACAAATCCACCCTGGAAAAGGTACAACTGATCGCCAAGGGACTCAAAAAGCTCTCCGAGCGACCACAGGAAGAGTTCTTCAAAGAAATGTACCAGGTTCGCTCCACCTTTGGCATTACCACCCCCGTCAATCACGACCGGGTGGTTGGCTTCATGGACAGCGAGTTACCTAATATGGATTGGTATTTCGATAATGGCCATCAGGGCATTGCCCTGGCTATTCCCGGCTACATCGTGGGGTATTGCCTGTTCAATTACGCTATTCCCAAACCCGACCGCGATCTGTTTTTCCTGTATTACCAGATCCTGGAGGCCGACTTTTTCCGGAGCCTCGGCTTCACCATTCCCTACGTAGATGAAAAATCCGGAGCACTGCAAAAACGCTCCATCCGCAAAGCCATCGATCAGCTCGTTGCCGAAAATAAGGATCAATTCCCGCGCTTTGCACCGAATACCAGTAACCTGGAATTCGGTTCCCATCCGGCTTTCGCCAAATCCTTCCTGCGCATGATGCGCCCCCTCGATCTCACCCGGGTGCATTAATTAAACCAATTACCCGTTGTCGGGTGTTATATTACCGGATGCTCGTGTGCCATTTCCGGCCCGGGAGTCCCGGTACAGTTCCCTTTTGCGGAAGCATGCTCAACCTAAAATGTTGAATGCTAAGTGCTCAATGATGAATGGGCTTTTGCTCCATTTGGCTTTCGCCAAAAGAACTTTGGATATTATTTATCGTTTTTAGGAGAATAATTTCCTTCAAAGAACGGCCAATAAAAAATTGAACATTGAGCATTGAGCACTGAGCACTGAGCACTGAGCATAAATAAATGGTGTATGGCAAAACCACATACCTCAAACCTCAAACCTGAATACATGCCCCTAACCAAACAAGACATCTGGGACCTGCTGGAACAGGTAACCGACCCGGAAATTCCCGTACTGACCGTGACCGATCTCGGCATTGTCCGGGATGTTGTACTGCACGATGACGGACTGACGGAGGTGATCATCACCCCCACCTATAGCGGCTGTCCGGCGATGAATATGATCGAGATCAATATTCGGGCCGTATTGCAGGAGCATGGTGTGGAACCATTAAAAGTTACCACGGTACTCAGTCCGGCCTGGACAACGGACTGGATGAGTGAGGAAGGCAAACGCAAACTGAAGGAATACGGTATTGCGCCCCCGGTGGAAGGCTCACAGGACAAAGGGGCTCTTTTTGGCGAAAGCCCGAAACCCGAATGCCCGCACTGTGGCTCACCGAATACCGAGATGGTCGCACAGTTTGGCTCGACGGCTTGTAAGTCTATGTACAACTGCCTGGACTGTAAGGAGCCCTTTGACTACTTCAAGTGTCATTAATCGCAGGTTACTAGCAAAAT
>JASBTH010000163.1 GCA_030148525.1 Saprospiraceae bacterium
CGCATGGCGTTATCGGGGTTGTTCATATTCACCGGAGTGGATACATTCGCCCGGATCACCACCACGCCGTAGGCGGTAAAGGCAATCACCACCAGCATAGCCGAAACGATAATCCGCTGTAGCAGACCGTTATTTCTGCGGTGAGCAAATCGCAGTGCAAAGAAAAATACAGCTGCGATTAGCAATATAGTAGGGATCAACCCGCTGTGCAGACCCAATCCCAGGGTATTGACGGTAAAGAGTTCGAAGGCCGACCACAGCTTGGGTATTCCCACAATCACTACCGCCTGGATAAATCCAATGACACCTACCCCAACGGCAGCGGCAATGCCCATACCAAGCAGGGTGTGGTCTTTGTATTTTTTGAGGTAGTAAAAGATAGCCAGAGCCGGGAACGTAAGGATCGACAGCAAGTGAACACCCATGGAAAGGCCGGCCATGAAAATGGCAAATACCAACCAACGATCCTGCTTGGGGTCATCCGGATGGATGTACCACTTAACGGTTGCCCAAACCACGAGCGTGGTAAAGAAAGTCGACATGGCGTATACCTCGCCTTCCACAGCCGAAAACCAGATGGACGTAGCAAAGGCAGTGGTTAGACCACCTACCAGGCCGGAAGCAGCCAAGGCTATATTTTGTGCCTGGTCGGGGGCCTGATCGCGACCTACCAGGGCCATTTTGCCCAGGTTGATGGTGATCCAGGCAACAAAGGCAGCGGCAAAGGCGGTGCAGATACCCGACATCAGGTTGACCGCAAAGGCAATATCCGCCGGGTCATTAGAAAGTAACTCGGCTATCCAGGTAAACATGCGGCCAATCAGAATGAAAAGGGGAGCTCCCGGGGGGTGAACAACCTGCAGTTTATAGGCTCCAAGAATGAACTCGCCACAGTCCCATAAACTACCAGTTCGTTCTACAGAAAAGAAGTAGACGATAGCTGCTATGGCAAAAACGGCCCAACCGGTCAGGGTACTTATGCGTTTGAATGCGTTCATGTAAAGCGAATCATTGTGGTTTGGAATCGGGTATTTCTTTGAGTTGTAAGGGGTAAGCCCTTATTTTACTGAACTGCAAATCTAATAAAATATTGCCAGCTTTAGGGGTTACAGGCCATCCACAAGGCCTACCTTTGCAAAAAGAAAAGAACTATGCTTGACCTCCTGCTTACGTTGGTCGTTATCTACCTGGCGTACCGCATTTTTTATCAAAAGAATACATTCCTGAACCGGGCAGTTCCGCGCAATCCTCTGAACCGGCGCAATCAGGATACATCAACAAACCAGCCACCGGATCAACAAGATGACGATGGCGAATATATTGACTATGAAGAATTGGACTGATCAATCGATCGGCGATTGGGTGCTGTATAAAAACAACCAACTCATTGCCTTTAATAAACCTGCCGGGATCCCCGTACAAGACGATCGTACGGGCGATAAATCCATGATGCAACTGGCCGCTATTTATACCAAGGGAAAGGTGGAACTCATACACCGCCTCGACCGGCCCGCCAGTGGCGCACTGCTGATGGCCAAGAATAAAAAATCCCTGGCTCATCTGAACGAACAGTTCAAACAAAGGGAAGTGCATAAAACCTACCTGGCGGTGGTGAGTAATAAACCCAAAAAAAAAGAAGGTCGATTAGTACACCACCTTCTACGCGATGGCCGCACCAATAAGTCTGCCGCCGTTCCCGAAGGCACCAGCGACAGTAAACGAGCCGAACTATCCTACCGACTGGTCGCTGAAAGTGACAACTACTTTTTACTGGAGATCGAACTGCTCACCGGCAGGCACCATCAGATACGCGCCCAACTGGCGGCCATTGACTGCCCCATCAAAGGCGATGTCAAGTACGGTGACCGCCGACGCAATCCCGACCGGTCCATTCACTTACACGCGCATACGATCTCTTTCGTGCATCCCGTTTCCGGACAAACGGAAAAAATTACCGCACCCTTGCCCGCAGATGATAATCTTTGGGCCTTCTTTGCCGAACAACTCGACTAACCAATGGAATTAATTCAGCAGTATTTCCCTGAACTCGATGAGCACCAACTACAGCAATTAAAACAACTGGGCGATCTGTACCGGGAATGGAATCAAAAAATCAATGTCATTTCCCGCAAAGACATCGACGCGGTGTACGACCACCATATCCTGCATTCCCTGGCTATTGCCCGATTTGTGGAATTCGAGCCCGATGCGGAAATCCTCGATTTGGGAACAGGCGGCGGTTTACCCGGCATTCCGCTCGCCATATTATTTCCCGATGTCCGGTTTACGCTCATCGACGGCACCCGCAAGAAAATCATGGTCGTACAGGAGATCATCAATGCCCTGGAACTGACCAACGTAAAAGCTCTCCACCAACGGGCCGAAGAGACCAGGCACAAATACGATTTCGTGATTTGCCGCGCTGTGGCCAGTCTGGAAAAACTGGTCGCCTGGTCCTTTCCGCTGATCAAGAAAAAGCAAAAGCACGTAGTCCCTAACGGACTGATCACACTGAAGGGCGGTGATCTGCGGGCAGAGATCAAGGAATTAGGTACCGGGCATTACGTAGACCAGGAGGAAGTCATCGACTTTTTTCCGGATACACCGTATTTCAAGGAGAAGTACGTAGTGTATGTGCAACATGGGTAGAACGGAACAGCTGAGGTTTTTTTAGGTCATTTGATAAATCTTGGAACAAAGTGATTTTTTAAGTAATGATTGTCAGGTACAATACCTCAAAAAATCTCAGCGGACCTACTTACCGCCCCATTTTTCTCGTACCTTTGCACCTGATTGATTAATAGGATTTAATAAGCAAAAACAACCACTATATATGTCTTTTGAAGTAGAGGGTAAGCTCCATAAAAAGTTCGAAACCGAAAGCAAAACAGCCACCTTTCAGGCTCGTGAATTCGTGATCGAGGTTGCCGATGGCAACTACCCCCAAATGGTTAAATTTCAATTAGTTCAGGATCGTTGCGGACTGATCGATGATTACAGCGAGGGTGACCAGATTAAAGTCCACTTCGATCTGCGTGGCCGCGAATGGAACGGGAAATACTTTACCAACCTCAACGCCTGGCGCGTAGAAAACGGAGGTGCCACCACCAGCGCAGCTCCATCAACTCAGCCCAATGAGTTTGGCTCGGACTTCCCGAGTGCCGACGATGAACCATCGCAACAGTCGATGGACGATGATCTGCCCTTTTAAGCAGCTCGCACGACATGCACACCAAATCCCGAAGGAGTACTACGTTATTTCTTCGGGATTTTTGGTGGGCGATCCCCCCAATTGATCGCGTATTATCCAACACTATTACCCTGCCTACCGCCGTTGTATAAACAAACTGCCTTTCATGCGTCTACTGGTCTTTCTTTTTTGCACGCTTCCTTTTTTGGCGAAAGCCCAAACTGAACTCTATGGCATGCACAGCCGGTGGAGTGACTCTTTTGGGGAATGGTATCTTGCCAGCCCGGTGGAGCGGCAAGCAGGAACGATGGAACGACAATATCCCATGGGCGAAGACTGGACCCAATGGCGCGTGCAATGGGATGGATACACAGGGACGATCCGTCAGAAGTGGACCAATCGACCCGATCAGTGGGAAGTGCGTTACGCCAATCAGATAGTGACTATGCGCATGGTCTATCCCGGTGATCTGAATAGCTGGCGCATTGTGGGTGGCAATACGACCCT